>WFTD01000111.1 GCA_015485755.1 Patescibacteria group bacterium
TTTCAAGACTTGTCTCTCGTCCAAACTTATCCTACTAAAAAATTATTAAGGTGGTGCCCTCGGAGGGATTCGAACCCCCAATAACTGGTCCGAAGCCAGTCGTGATATCCATTTCACCACGAGGGCAAGCAACTAAACACCCTCTTTGTTAAAACAGAGTTATCTTAACCACAAAAAACAAAAAAGGCAAGGATTTGTCCGCCTTTTTTTGCTTTTTACAAACTATTTTTCAGCAATATGTTTGAGAGCGTCTTTTAAAGATTTGCCTGCTTTGAATTTTGGAACTGTTACAGCTGGAATTTGCATTCTTTCACTGGGGTTTTGTGGATTTACTCCTTGCCTGGCATGCCTAAATTTTGTCATAAAAGTGCCAAAACCAGTTATGGTAACTTCTTCTCCTTTTTTTAAATGGGAAGTAATCACATCAACCAAAGTATTCAAAAAAACCTCTGCTTCTTTTTTGGGAACATTTAATCTGTCGGCCAATTCTTCAATTAATTCTATTTTATTCATATTTTTGATTTAATAATTAATTTCCAACAACTTCTATGGTTAGATTAGCACAATTTTCCTTAATCTGACAATCTTCTCTGCCCGGCCATCTTTATCAATATCAACCAGTACGGCATTTATCACAGCTTCGCCTTTTTCTGGAATATTCATTTTAAACTTCTTTTTTGTTAAAAAATAATTAATCACCTCGTCCTTATCAACCCCAATAACAGAATTGTAAGCCCCGCAAAAACCAACATCAGAAATAAAAGCAGTGCCTTTGTGCAATAATCTTTCGTCTGCTGTTTGCACATGAGTGTGGGTGCCAAGCACTGCGCTCACCCGTCCATCAGCATACCACCCCAACGCTGCTTTTTCACTAGTTGCTTCGGCGTGAAAATCAACAATAATATTTTTTATGCCAGAAAATTTTTGCAAAACATCATCCAAAGCTATAAAAGGAGAGCTAACCTTTTTGTCAATAAACACCTGCCCCAACAAACAAATAACCAATAATTCCTCTTTGCCTACCACAAAAACATCAGCTCCTCGCCCTGGATAATCCCCTTCTATGTTGACAGGGCGCAAAACTGGTATCTCATCATCAGCCAACAAAGACAAAGCCTCTTCCCTTTCTAAGGTATGGTCGCCAGCTGTAAAAATATCCACACCAACCTCTCTGAGCAAATCAAAATGATTTTTATTAATGCTTCTGCCGTGAGTAACATTGTCAGCGTTGGCTATTACAACCTGAGGGGAAAATTCTTTTTTCCATTCTGGTAATATCTTTTGGATTGCCCGCCTAGCTATTTTCCCATCAACATCGCCAAAAAATAAAATTCTCATTATTCTTTAGGATAATAATTAGCGAGCGTATTCAACCACTCTATTTTCTCTAATCGCTGTGACCTTTATTTCGCCGGGATACTTTAATTCCTCTTCAATCCGATCAGCGATTTGTCGGGCTATTTTTTTCATCTCATAATCATCAACTTCCTCTGGTTTTACAAAAACCCTAATCTCCCTTCCTGCTTGAATGGCATAGGCCTTTTCTACTCCCTCAAAAGACGAGGCTAAATTTTCCAACTCTTCCAACCTCTGGATAAAATTCTCAAAAGTATCTTTACGGGCTCCAGGTCTGGCACCTGAAATAGCGTCAGCCACTTTCACAATAACCCCTTCCAAAGTCTTGGGGTAATCCTCATGGTGAGCAATAGCAATATAGGCAACTTCTTCCGGCAAGCCAAATTTTTTCATAATATCATAACCAATTTCGGTATGAGCGCCTTGAACTTCATGGTCTACTGCTTTGCCAATATCATGAAGCAATCCTCCTTTTTTTGCCACAGCTACATTGGCCCCGAGCTCCTCTGCTATGATACCAGACAAAAAGGCTACCTCCATTGAATGGCGCAAAACATTTTGGCCGTAAGATGTTCTATATTTTAACCTTCCCAATATTTGCAGAAGCTTCGGATCAAGCCCAGCCACGCCAACCTCATAGGCCGCTTCTTCTCCTGCTTTTTTTATGTCAATTGCCATTTCCTTCTTTACCTGCTCCACTGTTTCCTCTATTCTAGCTGGATGAATTCTACCGTCTGCAATTAGCCTGTCCAAAACTTTTTTAGCTAAATGGCGCCGAATTGGCGAGAAACCAGAAATCAAAATAACCCCAGGAGTGTCATCAATAACTATTTCTACCCCGGTTAACTGTTCAATTGTCTTTATATTTCTGCCTTCTTTGCCAATAATCCTTCCCTTCATTTCATCATTGGGCAGGTGTACGGTGGTGGTAGTGGTTTCAGTGGCGTGAGAACCAGCATATCGCTGGATAGCCAAACTTAATAAATTCTTTGCCTTTGTTTCCAGTTCGTCTTCTGTCATTTTTTCTAATTTCTTTTCTCTCTCATACAAAACATCCTTATACCTTCTTTCAATATTGTCTAGCAATATTTTTTGCGCTTCCTCCTGAGAGAGACCTGCCACTTTTTCTAATTTTTTTAACTGCTCTTCTTTTATCTCCTTCACCTTGTCAACCTCTTCTTGCAGTTTCTTTTCTTTTTGGGCAATTTTTTGCTTCAAATCCTCTAACTCAAGAATCTTCTTATCAAACATTGACTCTCTTTTTTCCAATCTCTCCTGGATGTGCTTCAACTCTTTCCTTCTTTCCTGTTCCTCTTTTTTAGCCTCATCTATAATTTTGATAGCCTTATCTTTGGCCGCAAGTAATATTTCTTTTTCCTTGTTTTTGGCATCAGCAATAATTTTTTCAGCTTTTCTTTCAGCTGAATCAAGCGATACCTTAAACCAATATTTACGCACTAAATAACCCGCAATCAAACCAATAATTGCGGCTACGCTGATGCCAATCATCAACACAAAAGTATCTTCCATTGTTTTATTCTCCTATCTACGCCTGGAGAATGTAAAAAAGAGTGCAATTTTGTTGGTTAAACCAAAAATAACCTACTTGTATCTAGGTCTGTTGTAAATAATATCTTGTTCCGAGTAATAAAATGGTGATTAAAAAGCATAAGTAAGTATTTTTTGGCAAAAATAAAACAAATATACAACTTTTTCTACATCAAACCAATCACTTCTTCAGCACTACATTCTCCAAAACGCCCTTAATTCTTAGTGTTTATATACTAACATAACCAACCTTTGTTGGCAAGGGTGCTTTTTTTCTTTGTTTTTGCTTATTTTATGATTTTATCCACTAGCCCATAAGCCTTGGCCTCCTCTGCTGACATAAAAAAGTCCCTGTCAGTGTCTTTTTCAATTCTAGATAAAGTTTGGCCGGTGTGTTTGGATAGTATTTTGTTTAATCTGTCTTTAATGCGCAAAATATGCTCAGCTCTAATTTTAATATCAGATGCTTGACCTTCAGCCCCTCCCATTACTTGATGGAGCATTACCTCAGAGTTAGGCAAAATAAAACGCTTGCCTTTCTCTCCGGCTGCTAAAAGCACCGCTCCCATTGAAGCTGCCATACCAATGCAAATGGTAGACACTGGTGATTTTACATACTGCATTGTGTCATAAATAGCAAGGCCAGCCGTAACCAATCCGCCTGGGGTGTTTAAATATAGCTTAATATCTTCTTCGCTATTTTGCGAGTCCAAAAAAAGCATCTGGGCAATCACTGCATTAGCTACTGTGTCATCAATTGGCGTGCCTAAAAAAATTATCCTGTCTTTGAGTAAACGAGAATAAATATCATATACCCTTTCGCCAAATTGAGTCCTTTCAATAATAGTAGGAATGATAAAAGCGCTGTTTACAGATTTATTATCTTGTTTTTTGCTTGTCATATATTTTTTTTAATTATTGAGAGTACTATTATAGTACCAAATTAAAATACTAGCAACAACTAAACCACCTCCCATCTTCCCTTTTCTTCGTTGAAAAACAAACGACCTTCAATTGTAAAACCTGATGCTTTTTTGTGTCCGCCACCACCAAACAAAGCCGCTAACTTTCCAACGTCATATTTATCCTTCACTGTCCGCAAGGCTCCTTTTATCTTATTGCCAGGCTTTTCCCTTAAAACCAAAACAACATCGGCATCATTTAAATTATTCAAAAAATTTGATAACGGTTCAAGTTCCTCTTCGCTCTCCAAACCGAGCTCAACCAAATCTCGTTGGAGTATAATTGTATAAGCAAGATTATACTTGCGGTTAATAGACAAACGCTCAAAAGCCTTAGCCCACAATTTAAGCCCTTTAACAGATCTATTGCTGAAAATAGATTGAACAATTGAATTCACGCTAGCTCCGCTAATAAGCAAGTCGGCTGCTTTGGCTAAGGCTTCTTGATTGGTGGCTGGATTGGTAAAAACCCCAGTATCAGTAAAAATGCCTACCAATAAATTAGTTGCCATGCTTTTGTTTAATCTTATATTATTTGCTTGAAAAAACTGATGAATCAAAACGCTAGTGGCTGGTGCTTGTTTGTCTACTATATTAATATCGCCAAAATAATCATTAGTATAATGATGGTCAATATTCACCAAAACAGCATTATCATTTTTTTCCGCCAAAATCTTATCAGTTATTTCAGTGCGTCCCAAATCACCACAATCCAAAATTAACAACAAATCAAATTCTGCCAGATTAAAACTGGTTTTATCTGTAACAATCTCTTCTACTCCAGGCATAAAACTAAAATTGGCAGGCACTTGATCTGGTAAAAAAGCCAAATACCGCTTGCCAAGCGATCTCAAATACTCAGTCATAGCCAAAACTGAACCAGTAGCATCGCCACATCTGGCATGAGCTTGAACAAAAATATTGTTGGCAGATCTGATTAGATCATTAACTTGGTGAAATAAGCGGTTTTTTTCACCATCTACAGACATAAAAAAAGTGATTAAGAATTAATCACCATAACTTACCACATAAATAAACAAAAATCAATGCTATTCAGTTTCTGATAATTTATCCAATAATTCTTCCACTGCAAAGGCTTGTTTTTCCTCTTTGTCATAAATAAATTCTATCTTGGGCACGCGTCTTATATGCATCTGCTTATTAAGGTATTGTTGGATTTTGTAAATATTATCAGATAATACTTGCTCAACTAAACTTACTTTATTGGGCGGAAATACAGAAAAATAAACCTCAGCCCTATCCAAAGATGGCGTAGTATAAACTCTAGTTAAAGTAAAAAAAACTCCTTTGGGAAAATCAATTTCTGTTAAAATAATTTTTCCCAAGGTTTTTAGAATAACGCTATTCACTTGTGGCATTCTATTTCCCGCCATTTAAAAGTCTAAAGTCCTTTTTACTTCCTTTTCAGTGAAAAATTCCAATAAATCACCTTCCTGCAAAACTATACTACCGGAATAATTTAAACCAAACTCCTGACCCGATAAAACTTGCCTCACTTGCTCTGGACCAATTCTAAGTTCATTTACTTTACCCTCTCCTACTATTTTATTATCACGATGAACAACAACCAAACATTTATCATCAATCTCGCCTTCTTTTACTTTCGCTCCAACAATCATACCGCTCTTTCCTCCTCTAAACACCGCCAGAACTTCTGCCTTGCCCTTAAACTCGCGCAATATTTCTGGCTCTAACAACTCCTCCAAGTTAGCACGGACATCATCAAGTAATTCATAGATTATTTTATAAATCTTTATGTCAATACCTTTCTCCTTTGCCACTTGAAAAGCATGGGGGGTAGCAGAAGTATTAAAACCATAAATTTTAGCCTTGGCTCCATCTGCCCTAACTACATCAACTTCCGTTATATCTCCCAGTCCTTTGCTGATAATTTCAACCGCTACAAACTGATTCCTAAATTTTTTCAATGACTCTTCAATCGCCTCAAGCGAGCCAACTACATCTGCCTTCAAAATTATGGGTAATTTCTTAACACCGCTCTGATCTGCATCTTCAGTTGGGGTGAGATCTTCTCCCTCTACAGTTTTCTTTTTCTTTTTAGCAAAGTCTCTTTTGGCTGATTTGATATCTTCTATCACTTCCAAAATTTCTCCCACCTCTGGCACTCCAGCTAAACCAATTATTTGAACCGGGGTTGATGGGGTGGCCGCTTTCACTTGCCTGCCCTTAAAATCAAACATTGACCTTATCTTGCCAACCACACTGCCAACTTTAACATAATCACCTACTTTGAGAGTGCCAGTATGAATTAAAACTGTGGCAATCGCCCCCCTACTTTTATCAAGGTGGGATTCGATTATCGTTCCACGGGCCAAGTCATCAACTTTAGCTTTTATTTTCTCTCTATTCATCTCCTCAACTAATAGGATCATGTCCAATAATTCATCTAGGTTTGTTCCTTCTTTGGCAGAAACTGGCACACAAATAACATCGCCCCCCCAGTCCTCAGGGACCAAATTTATTTCTGCTAGTTCCTTTTTGACTCTGTCTATATCAGCTTCAGGTTTATCAATTTTATTTATGGCAACAATCATTGGTAGTCCTGCGTCCTGAATTATTTTGATAGCCTCAATTGTTTGCGGTTGAATGCCGCTATCAGCGGCCACCACCAAAATAGCAATATCTGCCACTTGAGCTCCCCGAGAACGCATATTTGAAAAAGCCTCATGACCGGGGGTATCAATAAAAGTTATAATCTTGCCTTTTCTTTCTACTTGGTATGCGCCAATATGTTGAGTGATGCCACCAGCCTCTCCCTCAACCACATTTGTTTCTCTGATTGCATCTAACAATTTTGTTTTGCCATGGTCAACATGTCCCAACACAACTATCACTGGCGGTCTTGGTTTGGCATCTTTATCATGGCTTACTGACTTTATTTTTTCTAACTTATCCTGCAACTGTTTGGCTTTATCTAGTTCAGCGTCTGACTCTGTTTGCAATTCTGTTTTATAACCAAGCTCTTCTGCCACTATAGTTGCGATCTCAAAATCTATCCGTTCTGACAAAGATGCCATAATGCCATGCTTCATCAACTCTGCTATCATAGCTGCTGGAGACAGTTGTAATCTATCAGCCAAATCGCGCACTGATATTTTGGCTGGGATTTTCAAAACTTTATCTCCCCCTGTTTGGCCCTCCTCCTTATTTTCCTCCTGTTTCAACTGTTCATATTTAGCGGCAATTTTCTGTCTCCTTTCCTCTTCTTTCCACTTGGCTATAATTTTATGAGCCATCTCATCTGGAACCTTAATAGCTTTCATACCAATATCAAAACCAAGCTCTGGCAATTTCTCCTTGAGCTCTTTGGTTGATACCCGCAAACGTCTTGCCAATTCAGTTAAATTCATAAAAATTTGACATTTAAGAAAAAAATAACTCTTTTGAGTGTATTATG
>WFTD01000112.1 GCA_015485755.1 Patescibacteria group bacterium
ATTTTGGCGTTATTGGCCATAATTTTTTCAAATTAGATGGAAAAGGAAAAAAATTTTAAGTTAAATATTTGTTATTACTGTCAGGGCAGCGGCAAGGTTGGTCGTAAAGTTTGTTCAAGTTGCGCTGGCCTTGGTTATTTGGCCCTTCTGGATAATGGCATGGTGTTGCTGTGGCAAAAAAGTATAGACCCGACTAGTATTTGGCAAAATAAAATAAAAAAAATATTTGATTTGGCAGTTAATATTTTGCTAGCAGTAATAATTTTGATTGGCTTGTCTCATTTACTTTTGTTTGCTTGGCAAAATGATTACGCTGTTTGGCGGTTATCTTTTTGGATTGATAAGAGTTTATTTTTCTTTTGGGTGGGAGTTTTATCTTCTAGTTTTTTGGTTTTTCGCTGGCAGTCAGCCAGAAAGGATTCGCCAGTAGTTAATCTTTTTGATGATAAATTGTCAGCGGATGTCAAAAATATTGTAATATCTGATAGCTTTGCTGAGGAGGCTTTGGTGGTAATAGAAAAAACTTGGCGTTTATCCCAGGAATTAAAATTGGCAGAAGTTGGTACTTTGGTTTTATTTTTAGCTATGCTTGACAGCACCCAGTTGAATAATATGTTAGCTCGGTTAGGGGTAAGATCTTCTGATATAGTCAAAAGAGTTGTGTCAGCATTAGAGCATAGACCAAGACTGGCAGTTGGCAGTAAATTGAAAGTGTCAGAAAAATTCGCCCGAGTTTTGTTCAAGAGCTATATTCTTGCTGCTCAGGCTAGGTTTGAGCGGGTTGGCATCCCTAGTTTATTGTGGTCATTGGTGAGCGAAGATGAAATAGTTCAAGATATTTTTAATGATGTTAATATTGACAGGCGTAAGGTTAGGCAAGTGGTAAATTGGCTGTCAGTAAATCGGAAAATATATGAACGTTACCGCCGCTACCGCAGTTTAGCTAGGTTTAAGCCAAAGAATTCAATGAATAGAGCTTTTACAGCAGTAGCTACTCCTTTTTTGGATAAAATGTCTAAAGATTTAACTTTAGCCGCTCGGTATGGTTATTTGGATTTGTGCGTAGGTAGAGATAAAGAAATTGATGATGTTTTTAGGGTGATTGAGTCAGGCATTGATAGTGTAGTGTTGGTTGGTTACCCCGGCGTTGGCAAGAGCACTGTTATTAGCGGCATTGCTGAGCGTATGGTGACAGAAGATGTTCCAAAAGTTCTGCAAGATAAAAGATTAGTATCATTATCACTGCCCAAGCTAATAGCTGGAGCAAGCGAGCCTGGTATATTAGAGCAAAGGGTTTTGCATATCCATCAGGAGATAGTAAGGGCTGGCAATGTTGTTCTTGTTATAGAGAATATTCACGATTTGGTTGGGGTAAAAAGTACGGGAGAGAGCGGAGGATTGGATTTGTCAGAGGTATTTGTTGACCTAATAAAAGATCCGCGGTTTTTGGTTATCGCTACTTCAACCGTTAGCGATTACCGCAGCACTTTAGCAGGCAAGCCATTGGGAACTGTTTTACGCCGAGTTGATATTGATGAGCCAGATGATGAAATGACTTTGCAGATTTTGGAAGCTAAAGTTCCTGTATTTGAGTATAAATATAAAATATTTTATTCTTTTGCTGCTTTGGATAAATCAGTCAATCTTTCCAATCGGTTTATTCATGATATGCACCAGCCGGAAAAGGCAATCAAAATTTTGGAGGAAGTTGCGGTTCAAGTCGCTCGCAGTAAAGGCGAAAAGTCTTTGGTTACTGGTGAGGATGTGGCTGAGCTTATGTCAGAGAAAGTTAATGTGCCATTGACCAGCTTGACCACGGATGAATCAGCTAAATTGTTAAATTTGGAAGATGAAATTCACCAGAGAATTATCAATCAAGAGGAAGCTGTCAAAGCAGTTGCTTCAGCTTTGCGTAGGGCTAGGACTGAGCTTAGAGATCAAACCAGGCCAATTGTCAATTTGCTCTTTTTAGGGCCAACCGGTGTGGGGAAGACTGAACTTGCCAAGACAGTGGCAGCTGTATACTTTGGCAATGACAGCGACATGATTCGTCTTGATATGTCAGAGTTTCAGGACAGAAGTTCTGTTGCTCGTTTGATTGGCTCAAATGAAAATCCAAAAGGAGGGGTTTTGACAGAAGCAATAAAGTACAATCCCTATACAGTTGTTTTGTTGGACGAGTTAGAAAAAGCCCATCCTGATATTTTGAATATATTTTTACAAGTAATGGATGATGGCCGTTTGACTGATTGGAGCGGTGAGACAGTTGATTTTACCAATGCTATTATAATTGCCACTTCCAATGCTGGCACCCAATTTATTCAGGACCAGCTTCGCCAGGGCGTGAGCGTTGCGGCTATAAAAGAAGCCTTGATTAGTGATAAGTTAAAAGGGATTTTTCGGCCTGAGTTTCTCAACCGTTTTGATAATATTGTTGTATTCAAGCCCTTGACCGAAGAGCATATTAGAGAAATCGCTCGGCTTATGATTAACAAGTCAAAACAGAGGCTACTACAAAAAGGCATCCATCTTGAGGTCACAGAAGAAGCGTTAGCCGAGCTTGCCCGTGATGGTTTTGATCCATTGTTTGGCGCTCGCCCAATGCGGCGGTTGATTCAGGACAGGGTAGAGGATGCTTTGGCTCGTTATCTTTTGTCTGGCAAAATTTATCGGCGTGATGTGGTTGTGCTTGAGCCGGGGGGAAAAATTAGGATTAAAAAGGCTAAGAGTTATATTTGATTTAGAATCTAGAATTTAGTTCAGTGTATATTAATAAAGAATCAAAAGAGTAAAATTGGCAAATTAGTAAATATAGTTGGCGGTTTATACTTGGAGCATAGTTGACATTTTTTGTTTTTGCTTTTAAGGTAAGGTAATTGTTCATCAAAAATTATTTGAAAGGAGGAAATATGAATCCTGCTGATGGAAGGATTATGAATTTGATTGTTAGAGAAGTTCATGGTGTAGCGGCTGGATTTGATGTTTGTACCATTAGCACAAACCTAGATGAGCCTTTGGAGGTTTTTGGGGTAGAAGAGGAATCTTTGGCTGAGTTGGCTGATGGTATTGCTAGTTTTTTGCGCTCTTTTTTTGATATAGAAATACCCCCTTTGCAAATCACTTTGAATATGTGTATTTTGGACATTTATATTTTAATTGAGGAAAAATTAAAAGATTTAGGAGTTGATATTAAAGAGAATAGTTAAAAAGGTAAAATATAATACCGGTTTATTGCCGGTTTTTTTATTTAACTTTAACCATTGTCACATCAGTCTTGCTTGGTCTGTGCTTTTTAGGATTGTGTTGTATTTTTCGGAAAATCAGTACTCATAATTTTGTCATGCCGCGTTAAAACAAAAATAGATTCCGGACATTGCTCGCTCCGCTCGCAATCCCGGAATGACAATGAAGGAGGTGACATGCCGGACATTTATCCTGATTAATAATGGGACGATACGGAACTTACCCAGCCCTATGCTGATATGGTTGTGGCTGTTTCTTCTTTGTAATACTAGTACATCCGTCATATTTTTCTTTTATTGTTATTCCCGTTTTTCTCCCATTATCATTCCCTTTTCTTAGATTGTCATTCCCGCGTAAGCGGGAATCTAGAAAGAAAAATAAAAAAATATTTCTTGTTTATGTTTTTTATTTTTTA
>WFTD01000113.1 GCA_015485755.1 Patescibacteria group bacterium
CCGCCAACAAAATTGGTAAACCAATAAAAAACGACGACTTATCAATCTGCAAGGGAGAAAACAAAGACGGTACCCCGATAACAATTAATAAATTAAAAATATTAGACCCAAAAATATTACCAAGCGCTACCTCATGCTTTCCCTTAAGAGCCGCTGTAACTGAGACCACTACCTCAGGCAAAGAAGTGCCAACTGCCAGAGCTGTCATTGCTATAGCGCTAGAATTTATTTTTAAAATTTCAGCTATCTTAAATAAAGATTTAACCGTCCAATCAGCTCCAAAATATACACCAACAGCTCCTAATGCTAATATACCAATCGCTGCCCATGGCAGCTTAATCCCTCCTATCTTTCTTTCCAAACGATATTTATTAACAAAAGGAACGTTATCTTGCTGTTCAGAAGAACGAATAGTATAAATAGCATAAATAACAAAAAAAGCAATTGACAGCACTCCCTCCTGCCAAACAAATTTTCCGTCAAAAAGCATAATGGCCGACAAAATAGTTACTCCCAATAAAATAGGCAAATCAGAATCTATCAAACTTCTAGTTATTTTTAATGTTCCTGCCGCAATGGCTGAAACTCCCCCTACCAATAAAATATTAGCAATATTTGAACCAATAGCATTGGCAATAGCAATAGTAGAATCCCCGTTAAACAAGGCCACAATTGAAGTGGCAAGCTCTGGCAAAGAAGTGCCAATACTAACAATTGTTACTCCAATAACAAAGGGAGAAATATGCATTGCCCTGCCAATATTTTCAGCCGCTTCAGTAAACCAATCAGCTGATTTAATAAGCAGTGCCAAACTAATAACAAAAATAACTGTCCACAAAATAAGCATCAAACTTACCTTTAATTATTAATCCCTGCCTAATATCGAATATACCAATAAAATACAACTCTGTCCAAGTACCAGCACCATTAAAATCGCTACTCTCTCATTCTTTTTATCTACAAAAACTTATTTAACCTCTATTTATTTCAAATGTTGTCTCTTCAGACAAAACAACAAAAATCTTTACAAATAAACTACGGCCACACTCTATTTATCATCCGCGGAAATGGTATGGTCTCCCTGACATGTTTGAGTCCGCAGATCCAAGCGACAATGCGCTCCAAGGCAAAATTAGGCATGTGACTCTGTTAAGTCCAACTCCATATAAGTAGCTGTTTTGCCACCTAGCCAATTATCAACCTTTCTTTTCTCTTTAAAGCCATAGCGCTGTAATGCTCTGTTTAATCTTTCATTCAGCCCGTGCATGGCTATCTTTCTATAACCAGCCCGTCTGGCTTGTTCTTTTAACTGTTTGATTAGTTCTTGAGGGTTAATGCCTGTTAAATTACCAGCAATAGATTCAATATAGAGAGTATCTGTGTCGGCTGCAAACTGCTCATCTCTCAAACCGACAGTACGAAAGTTATCAGCTGCTTTATTGGCTGGTTTAGAAGATAAATAACCCACTAATTTACCATCTTTTTTGAATAAAATCTGAATGCCTTCAGCATCCTTCAAAGTCTCCAGCAAATCAGCTAGGTCGGAAGCTTCGCCCTGAGCAAAAGATTTCTGTTCAATTTGAATTAAATCATCATAGTCTGATTGACTGAAAATATCAGGATGTTGGCCTTGCTCTATTGTCCTTAGTAATTCAGGTGTAAATTGGTAAGTTTGATTAGTATTCCTGGATACATCAAATATAACTATCGCTCCTTTTCTTTTCTGTGCTTCCTTTTCTTCTTGTTTACCATCCATTTCTTTTTCCTTCTGCCCGTTATACACCTCTCCCAGCTCTTGGTGGTTGTAAGCCTCTAAATAATAACGGCCTGGTCTGACTGTTTGCGAAGTATAATCTTTTAAATATCCGCCCACTTTGTCAATTGGCGGGACTTTCAATATTGGCAAATCATCATAAGGCACATCATTGGTTGACACCCTGCCTAAACCAACAAAATCAATATGGCATTTTTTGGCATAATTTGCTAGAAACTCAAACACTTTATCCCTGATAGCATTATTTACTGCTTGATCGCCTGTATAATCCCTGTGTACTTCAAAATTATCTGCTACCAGTACTGGCTCGCCATATTCATTTTTAGTCACAAACAACCATACCTGGGCTATAGGATCGCGCCTTGATTCATCTAAAACCTCTGCCACTTGAATGCCTTTGTCTACTAAATAGTGAAAAATGGTGGCGGGATCATGGGTAGTCAGTCCGCCTTCTGGTGGCGCATCCTTAACGCCTACGGCAATGCAGCAGTGGGTATAGTTGCCCTGGAACATATCCTTGGCTGGATCTCTGTCCCAGAGCTTGATGCGGAAACCTTTTTCTTTTGTTTGCGTCTCTGTTTTGCTCTTATTAAACTTATCAAAATTATTGACAGAGTCTCTTAGGTGATCTAAATGCTCATAAACGGACGACCAATTCAATTGATCATACAATAATCTCTTTCCCTGGCTATCGTTGAGATCGCGTTTATTTTTTAAATAGTTCAATCCCTTCTCTAACTTTTTACACTCTTGGCGTAATCTATCTGCAAACCGTTCCCAATTAGTGATCTTTTCTGTCTGGACTAACTGTAATAATTTCTCAATGCGCTCTATTATTTTTTCTAAAGCAGAAAAATCTTCCTTAGCCAAATATCCCCTTAGATTAGCGTCTAATTCTTGTTTAAGTTGTTGGTAGTAACTTTGCAATTGTTCTCTTAAATGATGTGGCAAGCGATCGACCTTTTCTTGGGTGCTAACTTTAAAATCTAGTTTTCCTTGGTAATTCAGCCACTCTTGCCAATCAATACCTAACTTCTCAAATTCCTGTTGAACCTGCCTGTTGTGCTTCGCAATGTCCTGGCCAACTTCTGATTCTTGGTTGGGGTTGGTAATAAAATCAGCAAATCTGCCTTCTAAGGTAGCTTTGACTACTTCCCTGTACAAATCTTTGACATTTTCATAATTGTCTTCGCCTTCTCTAATACGACGTTCAATAATCTCTTCATTGCTGATCAGGTTGGGCAGATAATCAATCTTCCATTGTTCAATAGCATCACTGGGTAAATGTTCTATCTTAATTTGTAAATTGTCTGCTAAAGACTGGAATAGTTCTTTATTGAGAACATCTTGATAATCAGGGTTGTTTTTATTTTCCTTCAGCAAAGCAAAGAACTTCTCTGTCTGGTTCATTTTTTGGTAGGCTCTGGCAGTTTGCAGCAATTTATCAAGGTGGTAATACTCCAGCTGTGAATTGGCTTGAATGAACTCTTTAATATGCTGGCTAAAATTTTTCTCTTCAATCACTGGCCTATATATTTCCAAATACCCCTGCAAAGCCAGCAAACCCTTGTCAGCAAAGCTATTTATTAGGTTAGAAGTTAGCCTTAGGTCAATTACCTGCAAATTAGCAATATCTCTGCTATGTTCCTGCCACCATTTATCTACATCTTTGACTTGTTTGGTGTCATCTAACTGTTCGTTCCACTTGCGGCTTAAATCTCTTGATACTAAATATTGGGGGTAATAATCATGTTTTACTTTAGTCAAGCTTTCGCCATTATCAAGCAGTCTGTAACTTATTTGACAAAGATATGCAAAACCTTCTTTATCCATTTCCTTTAATTTTTGGTAAAGGCGCTCAAAATTCTCATTATGAAAATCAATCAATCCTATTTCCAAACCGAATTGAAGGAAACTTAACGAATCGCCCCACCATCCTTTATCAGCTAAAGTTTGCAGGCCTTTCTTGAAATCGTCTTTGTATTTATTTATTTCACTTTGGTTAATTATTTCTTGCTCTAGGCCGAACTTAAGAAGTTGGCACCAATTATACCACTCTCCTTTATCAGCTAAAGTTTGTAGGCCTTTCTTGAAATCGTCTTTGTATTTGTCTATTTCACTTTGGTTAATTATTTCTTGCTCTAGGCCAAACTCAAGAAGTTTGCGCCAATAGCCCCACCGTTCTTTATCAGCTAAGGTTTGCAGGCCTTCTTGGAAATCATCTTTATTTGCCAGTCCTTGCTCTAGGCCGAACTCAAGAAGTTTGCGCCAATCGTTCCACCATCCTTTATCAGCTAAGGTTTGCAGGCCTTTCTTGAAATCGTCTGTATTTGCCAGTCCTTGCTCTAGGCCGAACTCAAGAAGCTGACGCCAATCGTTCCACCGTCCTTTATCAGCTAAAG
>WFTD01000114.1 GCA_015485755.1 Patescibacteria group bacterium
ATAGTAGAAAGTAGATTGTAATAGAAATAATATAATTGTCATTCCTGACGGAGTCACGATAAAGTCGGGACGGAGATCAGGAATCCAGAAACAAAAATAAAAAAACTTGTCATGCCGGACACTGATCCGGCATCCAGAAACAAAAACAAACCCAGCACATAGTTTTGACTTGAAAAAGAGCGCGAAGCGTAATTATATAAGCTAGCAAATAATGATAAAATATATTCTTTTAAAAAGCCAACCCATCAGAAAACAAAGCTCATCTTCAAGATGAGCTTTTGGTCAAAACTATGTGCTGGGCTATCTACTAGCTACTAACTACTATCTACCTTTATCTACCTTTTCCTTTCAATTCTTGCCAAAATCCGTTAATATGTTAATATAATGCGATAATTCATATACAAATATGCAATACGAAACTATTATCGGCCTTGAGATACACGTTCAACTCAAGACTAAGTCAAAAATGTTTTGTTCTTGCCCTAATGTTTTTGATATAGACAAACCCAACACTTATATTTGTCCAATTTGTACCGGCCATCCTGGCGTTCTGCCTACTGTTAATGAGCAGGCGGTAAATTATGCCATCAAAGCGGCGCTGGCGCTTAATTTGCAAGTAAATTTATTTTCTAAATTTGACCGCAAAAGTTATTTTTATCCTGACCTGCCCAAGGGATACCAGATATCACAATATGATAAACCATTGGCTGAGAATGGCTATTTGGAGATACTTTTGCTAGAGGGAGAAAAGAAGTTCGGCATAGAGAGGCTTCATTTGGAGGAAGATGCGGCTAAAAATTTTCATCAAGATGGCTATGTTTTGGTTGACTTTAATCGGGCTGGCACTCCCTTGATTGAAATTGTCACCCAGCCTGATTTTCGTTCACCTGCAGAAGCCAAAGCGTTTTTGCAAGAGTTGAGGCTTATTATGCGTTATTTGGGCGTTTCTGATGCCGATATGGAAAAAGGGCAACTTCGCTGTGATGCCAATATTTCTTTGCGCCCTAAGGGCGATACTGGCTTTTATCCCAAGACTGAGATTAAAAATTTAAACTCTTTTAAATCAGTTGAACGGGCGCTTGCTTTTGAAGTAAAAAGGCAAACTGAACTGTGGGAAAAAGGGGAGGCGCCAGACCACCAGACCACTCGTGGTTGGGATGAAAATAAAGGAATCACAGTTGAGCAAAGGGGCAAGGAAGAGGCTAGTGATTATCGCTATTTTCCCGAGCCTGATATTCCGCCCTTGCAGTTGACTGAAGAGCAGGTAAACAAAATTAAAGCTGAAATACCAGAGCTTCCTAATGATAAACGCAAGCGGTTTATTGCTCATTATGGTTTTAAATTGCCTGATGCCAATATTTTGGTAAATAATACTAAGCTGGCCCGTTATACCGAGAAAGTAATTTCAGAATTCGTAGCTTGGCTTGAGGCCTCGCCCTATGTTGAAGGCACATCGCAGGAGATTTGGGATAAATATAAAGAAAAAATTGCCAAACTCGCCTCCAGCTGGCTGCTTAATAATTTGGTTAAATTGCTCAATGAAAGCGGAGAGGAGATAGACAATATCAAAATTACCCCCGAGGATATGGCTGAATTTTTGACTTTTGTTTTTGAGAAAAAATTAAATTCTTCTGCCGCCCAGCTGGTGTTAAGTGAGATGTTCAAGACTGGCAAAGATCCTCATGTTATTTTGGAGGAGAAGGATTTGGAGCCAGCCTCAACTGAACAGCTGGAGAGGTGGGTAGAGGAAGTGATAGCAGAAAATCCTCAGCAAGTTGAGCAGTTCAAAGGCGGCAAAGAGCCAGTGATCAAGTTTTTGATTGGCATGGTGATGAAAAAGGCCAAAGGCAAAGCCAACGCCAAAGAAGCAGAGGACCTCTTGCGGGATAAATTATCAGTTGGTGATTAATTTTTTAAATTTTGCAAATTTAATAAAGTTTTCGCTTATTTTTTGATACTTTTCCGCTAATATTAGCGGATTTTTTATTATACCCCTTGACAAATTTTGTCAGATTGCTATAATGACGCGTTAAGTTCAATTGAAAAAGAATAAAAGCAAAACAGGCTTCTTGCCAAAAATAAGGAGGAGAGAGTCAAGGAGCCTAAAGTATGGGGACGAAATCATAGCGTGGCTGGCAGTAGCTGCCCTTTATAAGGGTAGATTTGAGGAGAGAGTTACTGGACCAGCCCGAGAGAGTAGTCTTTACCCCGCGCCAGCACAGGCAACCGTGCTGGTGGGGGTTGAGAGTACCACCAGTACATTACATTTATATATAAATAAAAAGAGGAGAGAGTACCACCCCCCACCTTTCTTGTTCGCTTCTGACCTTATCAGTTAGTCTCGTGGCATCACCACGCTTCTAACTGAGAGATATAGTCAGATGAGAGAAAGGTGGGGGGACCAAAAGACCTATCTCTCTCCGGGATAGGTCTTTTTGGTTGGTCAAATTTTGGAGGAGAGAGTATTTAAATGGCGTATAGTCAGCGGGACAAAAGCAATAAATAATTGGTCCTAAGCTGAGCGCTTGTTTCTCCCTCCAAAATTTGGCTAATCAAGCCAAATTTGTTCTTTGAATGTTGACAATCAAATAAATAAATCTTGAAAGTAAATTAAATTTTGAGGGTGCCAGCGGGAAGGAAAGAGGAGAGAGTCCAGCACTTAGAAAGTTTTGTTTGTAGCTATACAGTGTTTGATGCGCCGTTTCAGATGAGTTCTTGCTTGTCCGTAGCGTTTAAGGTGATATTCGCGTTCTTTAGCGTCAGCTTGAGAAAGATAGGCTTCATAGTAGACAAGCTGCCAAGGGCCTGAATATTTAGTTGACTTGTTTTTGCCCTGATTATGCTCTTTGAGTCGTTTTCTCAGATCACTGGTATAGCCATAATAC
>WFTD01000115.1 GCA_015485755.1 Patescibacteria group bacterium
GGTTTATAATCAATATATGAACAAAAAAACATTCAAACTATTACTAAGCTTTGTTATAATCCTTGCCTTAGTCGGCTTGGGCGACAGCTTTTATCTTTTTATGACTGAAAAAAGCGGTTCAGAAGTGATTTGCGGAACTGGCGGATGCAGCTTTGTTCTCTCCAGCCCTTATTCTTATGTTTTAGGAGTAAAATTGCCAATTTGGGGAATGCTGTATTATTTTTCTCTGCTGCTATTTAGTTTTTTTACCTTATTAACACTCAAAAAAATATTTCTCCAAATATTGACATTAATTTCTTTATCTGGATTTCTAATGTCACTCTACTTTACCTATGTCCAATTTTACGAGCTAGTATCTTTGTGCCAATGGTGCTTGCTGTCAGCCCTAACATCAACTCTTATTTTCATAACAACTCTAATCCTTTACAGCAAAAATAGAAAGCAACAACCGAACTATAGCCTTTAGGGTGATAACCGACAGCTGTAACAAAATATTTAATAAAATAATAGACAGGGCCAACCACAAAATAAAGGCGATAGTTTGATTGTGCCAAAATAAAAACGCCAATACTGCTGGCCAAATATTTTTCAAATCCTGCCCTGATGGTCCCAACATTGAACCAGCGTTAAGAATAACAAATAAGGCAATTAAATTCCGCCAGCTCAATAAATCTACAACTGATAACCACGCCAATACATTCTCATATCCAGTTGACCTCTCCCAAGAAAAAGATTGCTGTAAAACAAAATAATCAATCACAAACAAAAATAACAATCCGCCAATAATTGGAGCTAAGGAAATGAGAACCTGTCCCACAATGCCTAGTTTTGATTTAGTGTGAATAACTTGCGGGCGGCGAGAAAAAATTTTTATCTGTTTAATCTTGGCTCCTGTTAACAAACAAAAAAATGCATGAGACATCTCATGCACCATCGCTCCTACTATATAGGAATACCTAATTATTTTAGTATTGAGAAAACGCCAGTTGAGATAATTACTTATATAGCCAAACAAAGATATCAACAAAATCAACAAACCAATATTATTTTCCCAATTAGCCATCAAGCCTTTGTTTTAATGGTTGGATAACTTCTAAAAAAGCTGGCATATCCACCTCAGAAATAGGATCGCCAGCCGGCAATTCCTCTGTCAAAGGATTTACTTTTACGCCGTTGCGAACTAATTCATAATGCACATGCGGTCCAGTAGACAAACCAGATGAGCCAACATAACCAATAACATCGCCTTGTTTTACCCTCTCGCCTGCTCGCACTGCTATTTTTGACATATGGGCATAATTGGTAGAGTAAGTAGAATTATGCCTCAAGCTAACCTTCCGACCGAAACTGCCCTGCCAACCGGCAAAAGTTACCACCCCATCAGCCACCGCCCTGACTGGAGTGCCATAATTTGCCGCATAATCTATAGCTCTATGCCTAGTGCTGATATTAAAAGCGGAAACATATCTCATCCCGGTGGTAAAACCAGAAGAAATATATTTATAAGCCACCGGCGCCTTCAAAAAGGCTCGCCGCAAACTTTTCCCCTCTTCATCAAAGTACCCCTCACTCTCCTCTCCAGAAAAATAAAATGCTCTTATTTTCTTGCTGCTATTTATAAACTCAGCTGCCAGTATTCTGCCAGGCATAACATATTTGCCTTGCAAAAATCTCTTTTCATAAACCAGCTTAAACCGATCGCCCTTTTTTACCTGGTAAGCAAAATCAACATTCCACTGGAAAATATCAGCAAAACCAATAATTGTTTTGTCGTCTAAACCAATTGCTTTTGCATTCTCATAAAAAGAAGAGTTAATCTCACCCTCTGCCTCAACAATATCCACCTCATAAGGTATTGGTTGCTTTTGAGCTGTCCATTCCCCCTCTTCATCTTTTTGCACCCACAACTCTTCCTCATCATCAATTTGGTAATAAAGCTTAGCTAACAAACCATCCTGATTGAAAAACAAAACCATCTTGTGTCCAGGACGGATGCGGGATAAATCATAAACTGGTTTGGTGGCAGTAATCAATTTATCCACTACCGCGCTATCAACCCCAGCTTCAACCAAAAGTCCCAACAAAACATCCCCGCTGTTTATATCTACCTCCTTCTCCAATAAAACAGGGGTATTTGCTTCTACTATCTCTGCTGGGGCAGGACTATCTTGTTGTCCAGATGGCTCTTTTGGATTGGGAATAAAAGACCACCCCCACAACAAGAGAGCGCCGACTGCAACTAAAATTGACAAACGAATAACTCCTTTGTGCATAAAAAAATATTGTATTTTGTATACTAACATAAAAGATCATTTTAAAAAAGCCCTGCTATACACAGGGCAAAATACTATTTTGTACGCTGTGGCATCTGTTTGTCAAACTGAGAAATACGTCTCAATAACTTATCTATCCACTCATCGCTAAATCCAATTTGTTTTAATATTCTCCTGCCGTCTTCAGTCTTAACTAACCTAGCATAGGTATTAAACTGACCTTCAAATAGCTGGTTGTAATAATCCATAACCCCTCCTTTGTTTAAGGTGCAAAAAAGCGCCCCCTGAAGGGGGCGCTAAAATTTAATACCAACACAACCCCTTCAGGGAGATATTTGTCTAGTGGTTGTAGTTGTGGTTATTAGTATCATATTTATACAATATCAACCATCAAACTAAAAAGCAATATTGTTGACCATCTCTACAAGCCTATTGGCATATCCCCACTCATTATCATACCAAGCGACAACTTTGACCAAATCTCCATCTATCACTTTGGTCAAAGACAAATCAACAATTGATGAAGCGCTTCTGCCAACAATATCAGAAGACACAAGCGGCTCATCTGTAACTTCCAAAATTCCTTTGAACCGATCAGACTGGGCAGCCTCTTGCAAAACTTTATTCACCTCCTCCACAGTTGTCTTCCTTTTGAATAAAAAGGTAAAATCTGCCAATGACCCGCAAATAACTGGCACGCGGATAGCCAACCCATCAAAAATTCCTGCAAGTTCAGGCACTGTCTTGCCTGTAGCAATTGCCGCGCCGGTAGTAGTTGGAACAATATTTTGGGCAGCCGCCCGTCCCCGTCGCAAATCACGATGAGGCGCATCTACTAATCTCTGATCGGCAGTATAGGCGTGAATAGTTGTCATCAACGCCTTTTGCACACCAAAATGGCTTTGCATAATTTGAGCGACTGGAGCTATACAGTTGGTGGTGCAAGAAGCATTGGATAGCACTCCGCTTTCTACCTTCTCTTCACCGCCGGCATTGACTCCCAGAACTACAGTTTGCGTCTCTTCGTCCTTGGCTGGCGCGGAAATAATTACTGCCCTGGCGCCAGCCTGCAAATGAGCGCTAGCCTTCTCTTTGGTGCGAAAAACTCCAGTGCATTCCAAAACAACATCAACTCCCAGCTCCTGCCAGGGCAAATTGGCCGGATCCTTTTCTGACAAAACCCGATAAGAAACCCCATCTACCACCAAATGACCGTCATCATAAGAAATATCCTTATCATACCTGCCGTAAACAGAATCATATTTCAACAAATTGGCCAATGTTTTGGTATCGGTCAAATCATTGATAGCAACTATTTCAGCATTATTTTTATTTAAAATTGCCTTAAAAGCGGCCCGGCCAATTCGGCCAAAACCATTGATAGCTACCTTGGGCTTGCTCATATTTTTTTGGTTAATAATAAAAAATTAACTAACTTAACTAATAAAAGTGCCAACTTCCTCACCTGCAGCTATTTTGGCCAGCACTCCCTTTTTCCATTTAAATACCCTGATTGGCAATTTATTATTTGCCGCCAAAACAAAAGCTGACTGGTCCATTACATTGAGACGCTCTCTTATTACTTTATCAAAACTAACTCTTTTGAAAAATTTAGCCTGGGGAAACTTTAATGGATCCTTATCATAAACTCCATTCACCTTTGTCGCTTTCAAAACTAATTCAACCCCCAACTCTAAAGCAAAAATAACTGCAGCGGTGTCGGTGCTAACAAATGGCAGTCCTGTTCCGCCCATAATCACCACCTTGCCAGCTTCAAACTCAAGCCTTAATTTATCAAACTGATGCGACCCTCCCAACGCTCCAATCGCCAAAGTAGAATCAACTACAGCCGGACAACCAATACTATCCAAAGCAGCTTTCAACATTAACCCGTTTACAACCGCAGCTGTCATACCAGCATAATCAACCGTTACCCGATCAAAACCATTGGCAAAATCCCTACCCCTTACAATATTCCCTCCGCCTACTACCAAAGCCAATTTATTGCGCCTTTTTTTAAGCGATTTTATTTCCTGAGCCAAAGAGCCCAAAGACCGATAAGAAATAGGCTGATCTCCCTGGCGAAATAATTCTCCTGATATTTTAATTAAAAATTTTTTGGGATTCTTGGTGCGATTGGCCATTGTTTGTTGATGTTAAAGTTTTTAGAACAATAATCTCATCATCAGTTAAACTATCCCTAATATTTTTTATCTCTTCTTGGTAGCTGCTAACCTCCTTAAAAATTTCAGGAGATGCCCATTGCTTATCCTCTGGAGGAACGTCAAATAGCTCAGCTTCTAACCCCTCTGCCATTCTTTTCTTCAATTGCAGCCACTTATATATTTTATTAAACAAAGACTGGTAAATATCTTTGTTATAAACAGAACCTTCCTGCAAAATATTAGCGATCTCAGTATGGGCCGTTTCTAAATTATTTCTCAGCCAATCAACAACCTGCATCCTTTCAATTTGTTTGGCCCGCTCTATGTCAGCTCCCCTTTCCATAATAAAAAATTAATTTCAAAGATATTTTACCATAAACAACCAAAAAAACCACCTCTCTCCAACCAAAAACCCCGCTAACTAGCGGGGATTGGTTTGCTATAGACTAAAACGAACAAATTTGCCTAATTTTATATTCTCTCCCAATGAAGCAATGTGCTGTTCAATCAACTGTTCAATCGTCACGGAATCGTCTTTAATAAAGGGCTGTTTCAACAAGCAAACTTGGGTATAAAATTTTTCTAACTTGCCTTCAACTATTTTGTCAACTATATCGGCCGGCTTGCCTTGTTGTTCAACTTCAGCCCGATAAATTTCTCGCTCTTTATCCTTTACCTCTGCTGGCACGTCATCAGGCGACAAATAAGCAGGGTTCATCGCCGCAATCTGCATAGCGATATCATTGGCTAATTGTTTGAACTGATCTGTCCTAGCAACAAAATCAGTTTCACATTTGACTTCAACCATTGCCGCAACCTTGCCATTGGAATGCAAATAAACTCCTATCAACCCCTCGCTTGCTTCTCGCTCAGCTTTTTTGGCTGCAATTTTTTGCCCTTGTTTGCGCAGGATTTCCAAGGCCTTGTCAAAATCACCGCCAGCATCAATCAAAGCCTGCTTGGCATCCATCATGCCAGCGCCTGTTGCTTCCCGCAAACGTTTAACATCACTAGCTTTTATATCCATATATTTTTGTATTAATAATCTATTTGCCTTCAGCTTTGTTGTCAGATTTATCAGACGGCGAAGGCTTGCTGTTTTGGGCTTGTGACCTGCCCAGATTTATAGCTTCCTTAACCAATCCAACAATCATCTCAATTGACCGCACAGCATCATCATTGGCGGGGATAGGATAATCAACTAAAGTCGGGTCAACATTGGTATCAACCACCGCTACAATTGGCACTCCTACTTTGCGAGCTTCAGCTACGGCTGTCTTTTCCTCCTTTATATCTATTACAAACATCACCTCTGGTATTTTCTTCAAAGTTCTGATTCCGCCAACCTTTTCCAACAGTCTTTCATAGTCTCTTTCCAATTTCAATTGCTCTTTTTTGGTATAACGAGCCCATTCTCCTTTTTCCTTTTGGGCTTCAAGCCTTTCCAATTTGCGGATTAACTGGGAAATGGTTTTGAAATTGGTGAAAGTCCCACCAACCCACTTCTCTACCACATAAGGCAATTTTAATTCCTCGGCTGCAGCTTTGACAATCGGACGGGCTTGCTTTTTGGTGGCAACTAACAAAATGTCAGAGCCTGCTGCTGCCTGCTGCCTAATAAAATCAAGCGCCCTATCTAAATATTTAACAGTTTTTTCCAAGTCAATTATATGGACGCCATTTCTGGCTGTAAAAATAAAAGGTTCCATCTTGGGATGCCATTTGGATGTTTGGTGTCCAAAATGGACACCTGCCTTTAGCATATCCAACAAAGATGGAATTTGCACTTTGTTATCTGACATAAGTTTTATTCTCCTTTCCAGGGGGCAAAAGCCCCTTTACCTCTATTTCCCTCGCCCGAGTTTTAACCCCAAAATTTGGGGAGGAGCAACTCGTCAGGAAATATGAGTGATTAATCATAAAACCCCTTATATTAAAGAGGTCAAAATCAATTCTAACAAAAATATATTTTTTTGGCAAGAGCAATTTGTCCAATGACAAAAATGACAAAAAAGTATTCTAATTTTGACAAGATCACCGCCCTGCCTATTTGAAAGCTTGCTTTTATAGCTAAACCTCATAAAAACACAAATTAAAACACCTTATCTAAAATAGATAAGGTGTCTTTAAAGTCAAAATTTAAACCATTCTTACAAACCACTAACTTACAAAGCACTAATGCTGGTAAACAATATTAGCAGCAAAATAACAATTCCAATTCCTGAAATCAATCTATTCTTCTTCTTTACTCCAATTACAATTAACAATATCCC
>WFTD01000116.1 GCA_015485755.1 Patescibacteria group bacterium
GAACAGCGCTATTCAATGCTTCCTAATTTTGCCCCAAGAGGAAGAATTAAAGCAAAGTGATATAAGCATTTTGCAATCTTTGGTGGATCAAGCCCAAATTTTATACCAATATTTATTTTTCCACAAACTAGCAAGTGTTTAATAATTAATAAGTATTATGAATAATCACAATCACAACCATAACCACAACCATCATCATGGGTCGGGCGATAAAAATAATAGCCATGATTGTTGTTCTGGCCATCAGGACAATCACTCTGTTGCTACCCCAAGCAAAGGCGGCAAAATCGTCTATACCTGCCCTATGCACCCTGAAGTGAAACAGGACAAAGAAGGTATGTGCCCTGAATGCGGTATGCAGCTTGTGCCGGAGGAGGTCAAAACAAAAATCGTCTATACCTGCCCTATGCACCCTGAAGTGAAACAGGACAAAGAAGGTATGTGCCCTGAATGCGGTATGCAGCTTGTGCCGGAGGAGGTGAGCATTGACGCTGAGCATGATAAGCACAAAGGTCACAGTACCAATATTTTTAAGGTTAAATTTTGGGTTAGTTTTATTTTGAGTATTCCCATTGTTATTTATTCAGATATAACCCAACAATTGCTTGATTTTACTCCTCCCCAGTTTCCAGGGTCACAGTTTTTGCCTTTGGTACTGGCTTCAATTATCTTCTTTTATGGCGGTTGGTTGTTTATTGCCAGCGCTGTTAGAGAGCTTAGAGCAAAAATGCCAGGTATGATGACTTTGATAGCTTTGGCTATTTCAGTTGCTTATGTGTATAGCATT
Source organism: Patescibacteria group bacterium (assembly GCA_015485755.1). Taxonomy (GTDB): domain Bacteria; phylum Patescibacteriota; class Patescibacteriia; order S139-126; family S139-126; genus S139-126. Next base: position 788 of record WFTD01000116.1, read on the forward strand.
TATGTTGTTATTAGCGGCAGCGGCAGGGATTTGTTTTGGGAGTTGGCAACTTTGATCACAGTGATGTTATTGGGGCACTGGCTTGAGATGAGAGCGGTAAAAGGAGCGCAGGGAGCTTTGCAGGAGCTGTCAAAACTATTGCCGGACAAGGCCGAGGTTGAGAGGGACGGCAAGGTGGTTGAGATTAGTATCAGTGAATTGCGGGAGGGTGATATTGTTATAGTTAAGCCAGGCGGCAGAGTACCGGCTGACGGTGTGGTTGTTTCTGGCGAATCTGAAGTTGATGAATCAATAGTAACTGGCGAGTCAAAACCAGTAATGAAGCAAACCAATGATAAGGTAATAGCTGGAACTATTAATGGTGACGGTTTGCTCAAGGTTAAAGTTGATAAAATTGGCGATGATACTTTTTTGGCTCATGTGATGAAATTGGTAGCAGAAGCCCAGGCATCAAAATCAAAATTGCAATTGTTGTCAGATAAAGCCGCTTTCTTTTTGACCGTAGTTGCAGTAGTAGTTGGTGGGGTCACTTTTGCGGCTTGGCTTGCGGCTGGTGATTTTGCTTTTGCTATTGAAAGGACTGTGGCAGTGCTGGTAATTGCTTGTCCCCATGCTTTAGGACTTGCTATACCTTTGGTGGCTTCAATTTCAACCACCATGGCCGCCCGTAACGGTTTTTTGGTCAAGCAAAGGTTAGCTTTGGAGGCGGCTCGTAATATTGACATTGTTTTGTTTGATAAGACCGGCACTTTAACCAAGGGAGAATTTGGCATTGCTGACATATTAACAATGTCTGATTATGACAAAAATACAGTTATTCAACTAGCAGCGTCTGTGAATAGTTATTCTGAACATCCTTTAGCCAAAGCAATGGTAAAATATGCTAAAGAAAATAACATTGATTTGGTTGAAGTGACTGATTTTCAGCGCATTCCAGGCAAAGGTGCAAGAGCATTTTGGCAAAACAAGGAAATTGTGGTTGGCAGTCCAACTTTACTTAAAGAAAAAGGACTTAGTTTGCCCGATGGCTTGTCTCAATCTGTTTCAAAATTGTTAGACCAAGGCAAGACAGTTGTGTATGTATTTGTAGGAAATGATTTGATTGGCGCTATTGCTTTGGCTGATGTTATTAGGCCTGAGTCCAAAGAGGCGATTGACGCTTTGCATGCTATGGGAATAAAGACAGCAATGATTACTGGAGATGATGAGCCAGTGGCTCGTTGGGTGGCCGGTGAGTTGAATTTAGATGAATATTTTGCCCGCGTTTTGCCGGAAGATAAAGTCAATAAAGTGAAAGAATTGCAAAATAGAGGATTGAAGGTGGCAATGGTGGGTGATGGGGTGAATGATGCGCCAGCTTTAATGCAGGCTGATTTAGGGATTGCCATTGGCGCTGGCACTAATGTGGCGATAGAGTCAGCCGGAATTATTTTAGTCAAAAATGATCCGCGCGATATTGTTAGAATTATTCGTTTGTCAAATTTAACTTACAAAAAGATGATCCAAAATTTATGGTGGGCCGCAGGTTATAATATTGTCGCCATACCGCTAGCAGCTGGAATTTTGGCTAAACAGGGAATCTTACTCCAACCAGCCGCAGCTGCAATTTTGATGTCTTTGTCCACTGTGATTGTGGCGGCCAATGCAGTTTTGCTTAAACGCAAAAAGTTATAAGATCGCAGACAATCAATCAACCAGGCTTTTGCAAGTCCCAACTTTTTAGTTGGGATTTTGCTTGTTTTGCAATAAAATTATTGACAAAATTTAAAAATTACAGTAATGTTATTCAAATATTAAAAAAGTTAACAAAAAGCACATTGAAATTAACATTAGGAGGACTTTATTATGCAGCAGCCAATTTGTTCAATGGCATTTCCTTGGCACATCGTTTTATTGCTTGGGTCTATTGTGTTTATGGTTGTTTCAAACATTCTTTTTGTTAAGTATAACAGAAGTGATTATTTTACTCTTGTTTCGGTTGAGATTTCCGTTGCCCTTGTCATTTCTGCTTTTTTTATGGCTCTAGCCGCTCAGGCTGTGCTTGCTGCCATTGTTATTGTTATTGTTTCTTTGTTTGCTGCTTTTGCTGACATTTTTATTTGGACCTTTTTTACTAGAGATAAAAATAGTAAAAAACCATTTTATGTTTATATTACCGGATATTACCTGTTAGCGATAACTGCTTTTTTATTTATGTAAAATAATTTGACCTTAGGCCTTAAAAATGGTCTAAGGTTTTTTTATGCCTATTTTATTATTGCCTTGCTTGAAAGATATATTTGTTTTTGGGAAGCTTTGAGTTTGCCTTGACTTTTTTTGTTGTTAATGCTATAGTTTGGTGTTCTTAAAGTAGATAATTTATGAAAATATCTCTATTGGTCCCTGCTTATAATGAAGAAAAAACAATCAGGCAATGCCTTTTGTCTTATCTAAATCAGTCCAGGCCTTTTGATCAGATTGTAGTTGTGGATGATTGTAGCACTGACAAAACTCCTAATATTTTGGCTGAATTTGCAGATAGGATTAAAGTTGTGCGCACCCCCAAACAAAGCGGCAATAAAAGCAGAGCCCAAGAGTTTGGCTTGCAGTTTATTGACGGTGATATTTTTGTGATGACCGATGCTGACACTATTTTAGATCGTGATTTTGTCAAAAATATTTTGCCTTATTTTAGCAATCCAAGAGTTGCGGCAGTAGCTGGTTATGTGAAGTCATTGCCTTATAACACCCTCACCGCCTGTCGGGAGATTGATTATTTCGTTGGCCAAAAGTTACACAAACGGGCGGCTGTGTCTTTGCACTCTGTTTATATAATACCAGGTTGCGCAGCTGCTTTTCGTACAGATGTATTCAAAAGCAATATAAAATTTAGCCATGATACTCTAACTGAGGATTTGGATTTTACTTATACTTTGTACAAATTGGGGTTTGCTATTCGTTTTGCTGATAAGGCAATTTCCTTTACTCAAGATCCGCCCAACTTACCCTCTTATATTAGGCAGATGAAACGGTGGTATACAGGCGGTTGGCAAAATTTATTTAAGCATCTGAGCATTTTCACTACCCCCGCCTCTGCCTTGGAGTTGTCATTGTTGTACTTGGAAAATTTGTCATTAGCTTTGCTTTTGTTTGTTTTGCCCATAGTAAATTTGTCATGGTTTTTGTCTTTTATTTTGATTGATTTTTTGGTAGCGGTTGCCTTGGGCGCTTATGTTGCTTGGCAAGAAAAGAGAAGGGATATCTTGTTTGCTGCCCCGGTGTATTTATTTATATCTTTGTTAAATTTATTTTTGTTTTTATCTACTTTTGTCAAAGTTGTCTCACAGCGAAATAAACAAATCAGCTGGAGTTTTGTTGATCGGGTTATAATTAAGCAAAAATTATGATTAGGCCATTTTTGGGAATTATTTTTTTGGTGAATTTGTTGATTTTGATATTCAATAAGATTGGTTTATTGCCAAGAAAATTGGCATTGGTTATGCGTCGCCGTTATTTATTTTTGTCAATTATTGTGGTGGCCTTTATTTTGTCATCAATTGTTTATATGTTGATAGGAATAATAACATTGGCGGCAGTTGATAATTCATCTAATTTTTACCATTTGTCATCGCTATTGCCTTGCCAAACTCCTGCCCAGGCCCAAGTTGAGCCTGGGTTTAGGGTGGTGGTGAGGATTGACGATATTCAAGCCCAAGCGATGACCGAAACTACCTTGGCTATGCTGGATGAGGCCTACCAACGCCAAATTCCACTGGTTTTAGGCGTTATTCCAAAAGATTTAGACAAGGATCAGCGCCTGGTTAGTATGTTAAAAAGGTATCAATGCAATTTGGAAATAGCTTTGCACGGTTGGTATAATTCTGTTAATGGCAATTATGAATTGGCTGAATTTGGCAATCTTGATTTTACTGAAGCCAAGCAAAGAATTGAGCGGGGCAGGCAGGTTTTGCAAAAGTTATTGGGGGTTGATTTGGTAACTTTTATTCCGCCCAATAACCATTATTCTTATGAAACAGCTTTGGCTTTGGCAAGGGTGGGCGTGCCGGTTGTTAGCAGTGAGGGAAATGCTTATTTTGACTACAATGCTTCAACTTTTGATTTTGACAAAGATGAATTAGAGCCAGTTGAGCATGTTATTAAGGATTGTTACCGCGGTTACCAGGAAAGAGGTTTATGTGTAATTATGTTACACCCTCAAGATTTTATGACAAACAACAAGCATGATGAAGCTAAGTTTTCTAATTACATTTATTTGTTGGATGGTTTGCAAAAGTTAAACGCTCAGTTTGTTACATTTTCTGACCTAATTGTTTTAAATCCAGAATTGTCCTATCTTTATATTAAAGATTTATATAAGGACAACCTAGATAAAACAGCTCAATGATTTATTTTCTTAAAAAGAAATTGAAAGGAGCAGTGTATTTTTTGGCCGGTGTTGTGATGGGCGTGGTTTTGGTTTTTCCCTGGATGTCTTTGCAAGGTCAGAGCCCTTTTAATCCAGCTTTGCGGGGTATGGTGCTGCTACGAGTTGAGGACAAGGGGCAGGCTTGGTATGTTTATCCGGAAGATGGCAGAAGGTATTATTTGGGCAGGCCAATTGACGCTTGGCGGATAATGACCAAATTGGGCCTTGGCATTAGCGATGCTGATTTAAAAAAAATACCGCTGGCAGAGGGTCAGTTTGATTTTCCCCCTTTGGGAAGAAATGGTAGGGTTGTTAAATTTATGAAATTGGTGCCAATTGATATTAGCGATAATGACCTTGATAGATTAGCTCAGGCCGGGATCAAAGTGGTTGGCGGATACCATGGTTTGGAGCAGGGAGCTGATAAAACTTTGGTTTGGTTGGACAGGCTAGAGCAAAGAGGGATGCAAGCAATTATAAATCTGGCCAATGAGTCTAGCTGGACAGATCCAGATACAATTTATCCTGAATGGCAAAGTGATAAGGTGGTTGATTTTGTCAAAAAGATCCGCCACCATCCTGCTATTTGGGGGTATGATATATCAAATGAGGCAGGAGAAAATTTAGTTAATGGTTACAAATACGGCCAGCGTATTACTTTGTCCCAACTGCGGCAGGCCGCGTCTGATGTTAGGCAGGCTGATCCGCAGCGTCCGTTACTGCTACGAATGCATTATTGGGATGATGAGGATGGAGATTTTGGCCCTGATAATCCTTTTGCCGCTGACTTGGTTGATGTGGTGATGCTCAATTTGTACAGCAATTATTCTTTGGACGGGAGAAAACCGTCTTTACCAAATATGATTGCTGACAGCGGCCAAAAGATTATTAATAAAATTAGGCAAGTTGATCCCAATGTTAAGATTTGGCTGGCGGTAGCTGCTTTCGCAGAAAAGCCTAAGTTTTTATTGCCTGCTAAGGCTGACTTAACCCGTGATGTTTCAGCTGCGCTCTTGCTTGACATTGATGGTTTGGGGTTTTATGGTTGGGGCAGCCCTCTTTATCATTGGTATTTGCCAAGGGATGCCGATTACCTTTTATCTGTGATTGATAATTAGCGCACTTTTGATATAATAACCGTGTATGGACTATCAATTAGGCGTAAAAATATTGTTTTTGGCTGGCATTACTAATATTTTGTTTTTGCTTTTGACATTTTTTTCCTGTCGGTGTTTGATGGGGCCAAGATTGTCTAGATTTTTTGCAAAACAAGGGTGGTTTCGCCATCTGTATAAATACCACTGCCTTTTTTGGTGGGGGTTTTTTATTTCAGTAATAATCCATACAATTTTGGCTTTTTATTTGTTTGGCAGCCCTTTTTAATATAAATGGCAAATAATATGAAAAATGATTTATTGGCAATATTGTCTAGTTTAACCCAAAATCAATTGGTTGTTGATTATGGAGTTGCTTTGTTTGTTTTTGTCGTTGTTGCTCTGGCGTTAAAAGTTTTTCAGCTTATTATTTTACAGCGCTTGAAAAAGTTAGCGCAAAGGACCAAGACAGATTTTGATGATGTACTGATTAGCATTTTTGAAGGGATAAAGCCGCCCTTTTATTTGTTGGCAGCGCTTTATTTTGGCATTCAGACAGTAGATTTGTCAGATTTTGTTGCCAAAGTTGTTGATATTGCTTTTATTGTGGTGGTGATAATTGAGGTTATTCGGGCAACAGAAAAAATTATTGAATATTTAGTTAAAAAGTTTTTGCAGAAATCTTCTCCGTCCGAAGCAGAGCAAAAACAGGTAATGTCTATTGCCAAAACCATTCAAGTGTTGGTCAAAATAGTTTTGTGGCTGGTCGGATTGACAATAGCTTTGGCAAATATGGGGGTAGAAGTAACTTCATTGGTTGCTAGTTTGGGAATTGGCGGGTTGGCAGTGGCGTTGGCTTTACAAAATATTTTAAGCGATTTGTTTAGTTCATTTTCTATTTATACTGACAAGCCTTTTCAAGCGGGTGATTTTATTGTTGTGGGAGAGCATATGGGAACGGTTGAACAGATCGGTTTGAAAAGCACCAGAATTCGCAGTTTAAGCGGAGAGCAGCTGGTTATTTCCAACCG
>WFTD01000117.1 GCA_015485755.1 Patescibacteria group bacterium
GTTATATACTTAGATTTATTATATTAACATGAGAATTATCTGTTTGAATTTTAGGATTTACCAAATGAGTATAGGAGTAAAGTTAACCCTACATTTAAAAGCTCCTAATTGTTAGGAGTTTTTAAATACGGGGAGGATGTCATTTATCAATTTTTCTGCTTGCTTATAATTTTCTATCCATTTTATCCGTTTGTCTCTTTTAAACCAAGTAAGCTGGCGCTTGGCATAGCGCCGAGTGTTTTGTTTTATTAGACTTATGGCTTTGTCCAAAGTAATTTTTCCTTGCAGGTAATCAATAATTTCCCGATAGCCAATACTATCAAAAGCAGGAAGGTCAGCTGGGTATTTTTTGAGCAGTTTTTTTACCTCATAAATCAGGCCAGCTTTTATCATTTGCTCAACCCTGAGGTCAATACGCTTATAGAGTTTGTCTCTGTCAATTTTTATGCCAAGTTGCAAAGCGTTAAAAAGGGGAGAGCCCTTTTTTTGCGCCTGGGAAAATGATTGTCTGTTGGTAATGACATATTCTAGCGCCCGTACCAGACGGCGTTTATTGTTTTTATCAATCACCAGGTAGGTTGAAGGATCAAGTTGTTTGAGTTTTTTTAGCAGATCCTCTTTGGTTTGCTGGTTTAGCTCTTGGCGGAGTTTTTTATCTACTTTCCCTTGAGGTAGTTTGTAATTGTCAACAATAGCAGAGATATAAAGACCAGTGCCGCCAACTAAAAATGGTAGCTGGTGGTATGTTTTTAGGACGGTAAAGACATTTTCTGATAATCAGCTAAGGTGAATTCTTGATCAGGCGGGATGATATCAATCATAAAATGGGGGATGCCTTGAACAAAAAATATTTTTTCTCCTTTTATTTTTTTTATTTCCCCTTCTGGCTTGCTGGTGCCAATATCCATGCCTTGATAGATTTGGCGCGAGTCAGCGGAGATAATAAAGCCGCTGAATTTTTTGGCCAAGCGCAAAGCCAGCTCAGTTTTGCCTGAGGCAGTGGGGCCAAGGATAACTATTAGAGGCGATTTTTTGTTTGCTCTTGACATATGTTTTTATTTGTTTATTATATATAATTCCAATAAATTGCAAAAGCAAAGGAGGGGTTTATGGGTAATAACACAGTAGTATTGTTTTTTAAAAATAAAAATTTAATGCGGCAAGCCGCAGATCAGCTGCAGGGACAGGGGTTTATAGTGCAAGTGGCTAAGATTGATGATATTGACCAGATTCAACAGGCTGCTGTAACTGATAATCTCAACGTAGCAGTCCGTTTAAACAAGAAAGGAAAAACTGTAGTTTTGTTTGTTGATAGAATTATAAAAATCGCAGTTCCTCATACGACTGAAGCGAGATTACTGCCGCAAATGTTAAATTTATTGCAAAGGAGGTTCAAATGAAAAAAATATTAATTGTTGATGACGATCAAGGCATCAGAGAAATGTTGGCAGAATTTTTGAAAGAATTTGGATATGAAGTTACAGAAGCAAAAAATGGCAAGCAGGGACTTGAGATGCTACAGAAGGAAGAGTTTGATTTGGTGATCACAGATATTGGCATGCCATATTTGAGAGGAGATCAGATGATAAAGAATTATCAAGGCCAGGCTTTGTTTATTGTAATGTCAGGAGCAGCAAATGACCAAGAATTGGCAAAAATAATCAAAACAAATGATCCCCGGGTAAAATATTTTTTGCCCAAACCATTTTCCTTGGCTGATCTGCTTCGTAGTATTAAATTGGCATTTAAGAGCTCATAATAAGAGCTCTTTTTTATTTGTTATTTTTCTGCCATAATTTATGGTATGGGAAATAAAATAAAATTTTATTTAAATATTTTGAAACAGAGCAGATTGCTGCCTCCTGTTTTGTTGGCAATTATTGTTATTTTATTTTTCTGGCCAGTTGTTACTCTCAGGTCATTTCCTTATTCAACTGATTTTAGCAGTTCTGATTTGACGGAAATCAATCTGCCGTTTAAGTATGTGTTAAAGCAAAGTCTGGCAG
>WFTD01000118.1 GCA_015485755.1 Patescibacteria group bacterium
CCCTTAACCTTAATTGACACCGCTTTGCTGGGTTTGGCTTTGGGCAAAACAATAGTCAAAATTCCGTTTTTTAATTCAGCTTTAGCCTGATCTGCTTTAACTTCCATTGGTAAAATAATAGAACGCGAAAAACTGCCCCAATAACACTCTTGGTAAAAATAATCTTCATCTTTTACTGTTTCTTCCATTTCCCTCTTACCTTTGATGGTAATAAGATCATTACTAATTGATATATCTATATCCTCTGGCTTGACTCCGGCAATGGTTGATTTGATTATTATATTATCTTTATCTTGATAAACATCAACAGAAAGCTGCCCCTCTTCTTCCTGCAACCACTCCTCTTCTGTTGTTGTGGTGGGAACGCTTGCACTAGTTGGTTGGTCAGCAGTAAAAAAATTATCTTCAGATGCTTTTTTGGTTTTGACTGATTTTTTCTTTTTAAACAAAACCATATGTTTTGATTAGTTTATTAAATCTTTTTATATTATATCCAACAATCAGCGCTTGGGCAAATTTAGCTTGACGATAACTGTTTGATATTATACAATTTTTTTGTTTAACAATAATTTTTTCTAACCAGGCCCCGTCGTCTAATGGTTAGGACACCAGGCTTTCAATCTGGTAATGGGGGTTCGATTCCCCCCGGGGTCACCACTAAATTTCATTGGCACAACAAAGCCCGGATGGCGGAACTGGTAGACGCGGCGGACTTAAAATCCGCTGGCAGCAATGCCATGGGAGTTCGAGTCTCCCTCCGGGCACCACATTACCACACCAAATACAAGGATATATCATTATTTTTTAATAAACAATCAGATTACTTTGTAGGAAGCAGGCTCTTTTTGCCTTGCTTTTTTTTCATTCCAGCGAGGGGCAAAAAAACATAAAAAGTTGTTCCTTTGTTTTCTTTGGATCTGAACCAAATTTTCCCGCCAGAATGGTCAATAATTGATTTAACAATATAAAGGCCAAGTCCTGTTCCTTCTACATCCTGCACTCTAACATTATCCGCCCTAAACAACTTGGTAAATATTTTATCCTGTTGATCTTTTGGTATGCCAAGTCCAGTATCAGAAACTTTTATCAAAACTCCGTCTTGGTTAAATTTGCGCCTGTCTATCTGTTTGCCTTTTTTTATATTCTTTATTTCAAAAACAACCTCTCCCCCTGGGGGCGTGTATTTGATTGAATTGTTTAATAAATTTTGCAGAACAATATGAAGAAGTTTGGGATCAACCATAATTTTGGGAACTTTATCATATTTGCTTTTGAATTTTACTTTATGTTCCTTTATTTCTGGGCGCAACTCTCTAACAACCTCATGGGCCAGCTTAACAATATCTGTCTCCCTGGGGTCAACCGCAAATGTTCCCAGTTCCAACCTTGATACATTCAGCAAAGCATTTACCAGCTCTACCATTCTTTTGTTAGAACTGTATATCTCCTGCAAATATTCTTTTTGTTCGTTGCTTATTTTTCCAGCATCACCTGATAACAGCATTTCTGTATACCAATTGATAGCGGACAAGGGAGTTCTTAATTGGTGAGATGCCAAAGAAACAAATTCGGTTTTTGCTTTGTCAATAGCTTTTTCTTTGGAAATATCTCTAAACACCTCAACTGCTCCCACCACCTTGCCACCAATAAATACTGGGGTGATTATCACAAACACCGGCATAACTGTACCATCTTTTCTTTTATATTCAAGTTCAGTGGTTATGCTTTTCCCTTCCAAAGCCTTATCAATCAAGCAATCATCCTTTGAGAATTCTTTTCCCTTTTCTGAAACCGAGATTACATCAATCAACTTCTTGCCAATAACATTTTTTTCTTTTAAGCCAAGCATTTTTTCAAAAGCAGGATTAACCAGCACAATTTTTCCATGCCTGTCAGTAACAACCAACCCCTCTCCCAAAGACAACAAAATCGCTTCATCTTTAGCCTTGGCTCTAATCGTCTTCTTTTTCTCTTCCTCTAGATCCTCAGCTATATTCATCAAAGCCAGTTTTGTGTTTTCCAGTTCAGCTACCTTCTTTTCTAAGACCTTCTCTTTGTCTCTTAATTCTTGCAGGGCCAGTTCTTTTATCTCTGTTTCTTTGGCAAATTTTTCTGCTTGTTTTTGCAGATTTGCTCTTAAGTTTTTTTCATTTTTAAAAACACGAGAAATGGTAACAAACAAACCAATGAATATTATCAAATAACTAAAAATTTTTAAAAGATGGGCTAAATTAAATTCTAAATCAAACAAAGCTGTAGAAAACGACATCAACATCGCTTGAGAAACAAACCCCACCAACAAAGAAATTACAACCCAGTGTTCAAAAATATCCTCTCTCCACTTGCCTTTACTCAAATAGCCAACCAAGGCCAAAAAGAAGAAAAGGGCTGGTATTAGCTCTTCTGGCCTACCAAAAATAAAATTTGGGTAATAAGCTTGGGGAAGGGGAATGATTGCGAAAAATAAAAATGAAATCAAAGTAAAAAGAAAAAAACTAATATAAACAATTCTTTCTGTTATCTTAGCGTTCCATTCTTTTCTTTTGTACCAAAAAAACCAAGAAAAAAACATGCTCACACTCAAAAACAATCGTGACGCTATCCAACTCCAAGGAATTAATGAGTCAGGGGGAGATGGAAAAAAATAACCAAACCACCTGCTGGTTACAATCGCATGATAACCATCCAAAAAACCCGTGCCCAAAAAACCAACGCCTAACAGCAAAAAAATAATTGACCTGCTAGTATAATAACTTAACAATGCGACAATCCCTACAAAAACAGCCAACAAAGTGGCCATCACTTCCATCAAGGTATGCAAGTCAGTTGATCCTTGCCAAAACCAATGAGCTCTTACAACAATATAACCTATAAACAACGAAAAAAATGTTGCTATATAAACAATTATCCGCTTATAGCTGTTGTTATCTTTCATACTATTTCTTATTTTTCTTTTCTACTTTTTTCTTCAATGCTTCAATTTCTTTTTTTAACTCTCTCATTTTTAACTCTCTGGCAACTAAAATTTTATTTAATCTTTCTGTTTCGCTCAATTTTTTCTCAGTTACCTTTTTGGCGTTCTCAAGTTGAATAGTTCTCTCTCTTACTTTTTTCTCAAGCTCCTCATGAGATTTTTGCAATTGGTCTGCCATATTATTAAAAGCAACTGCAATGTTGCCAATTTCATCATGAGAATTAATCTTTACCCTTTTACTAAAATCACCCTGCCCCAAAGACAAAGCTGCTGACACCAATTGATTTAATGGACTAACCAAATAATCAACCAAAACATAATAAGAAACAATAAACAAAAACAACAAAATAAGAGCAAGAATAATAATTTTCTGGTTTTGTTGGTTCATATCAGCCATAACCTCGCTAATCGGCAACTTGCGTATCAATACCATATATCTACTAGGATCTTGGGGGGAAAGTTGAATTCTGGCAAAAGAAATAATATTTTTGTCCAACACCAAAGAGCCTGACGCTTTATCAAAAAAATTTTGGGCTATTTCAGGAAAATCATTTTTAATGTTGGCCTGATGCCCCAAGTCAAACGAAGACCCCCATCTTTTAGCCGGGTCAAGGTTAAAAAGGTAATAGCCGTCCTGATCAATAATAAAAACATCTCCCTGGGAAAATTCTGGTGATAATTTTATTTTATTAAACAAAGGCAAAACAGCTAAATTAACAATAACAATCCCCCGGCGCCTGCCCTGGTTATCAATTATGGGAGCGGCATAACGTACATTGGGTTTGTAAGGTTTTTCTATTTTGGGTGGATTTCCTTCTTTGTTTAAATCAACTCGTGAAACATAGATACTGCCCGGCTCAACTAGCATTGCCTCCCTAAAATAATAACGGTTGCTTTTGTTTTGTAATTTATCATCTGATGCAACCTTAACTTCGTTGTTGTTATAATCAATCCGCACAACCTCGTCACCCGTCTCGTCAATGTATCTAATCTGAAAAAACATCTTTTTTTCTTGGGCAAAAATAGCAAAAGTGTCGGCCAATCGCCGCCGCCACTCATCATAAGTAATTTGTTCAACCGGATCTATTCCGCCATTGTCTTTGGCGGAAATAATACCCCTAATAGACCTTGCTTTAGCCAAAATCTTAACATCGCTAATAGCTTGGGTTAAAAAAGAAGAGGCCCGCAAGCTCTGAGCGGTAACCTCTTTTTTAATTGACAGGCTGGCAAAATTTATAATAATTTTTCTTGAAATGACAACATTAGCTGCAATTGTTATGACAAAAAACAAGACTGTTATCACAACCAACCCAATAATCAACTTGTGCTTGATTGATAATCTAAACAACATTACCAATATTTAAAACCTTATTAAACTAAACAGCAAACCCTTGTTTTAAGTGTCGCCTCACCTAAAACGTCAGGTTTGCTGTCAATCTTCTTAAACCAAACTTTTAACGGGTTACACTAATGGTTGCGCCTTGCTCAGGATCGCAAGCGCCAACCGTAATTCTGCCATTAGCGTCCTTGTTGATATAATAATCAGTGTTAGCGGCTGTGCCTGTTTGCGGGTCAGTAGGAATGCCAACAATATAGGTTGGTACTAATTCCTGAGAAAGATCAACACATGAGGCTACAGTTGTGGTTGCGCCGCAAGTCGTATCACAACCAGTGGTAGCTGTTCCTAATACTTGGGAGCTGGTGGTAACCGAATCAATATCAGACGGTAAATTGCCGTTATTATCAAGTGAGTACTGATAAACCGCATTTAAAATAGTATTAACATCTGACCGCCTCTGCGCGTTGCGAGTATCGCCAAGTTGTTTGCCAGGATTAATAGCGATTATTACAATACCCGCTAAAATAGAAATGGCTGCTACCACCAACAATACCTCCAATAAGGTAAAGCCCTGTTTTGCTTGTTGTGTGGACATAATTTTTTATTTAATTCTTATATAAGTAGAGTGTGACCTTTTGGGTTTATGCTTTTTTTATTATAGCACAATATTATATTTATATCAACAAAAAATTAAAAATCAGGAACTTCCTGCCAGCTTATAACTTTGATGCTTGGTTTTATTTGGCTGATTATAACCTTAACCTTCCTTACCAATGAGCCAATTGATCCAGCAGATCTTATCTCTCTGCTTACCCCTCCCAGGTCTATGATTGTATAAGAACAACTTCCGCCTGCCACTGTCAAGTTGTCACCACCAATAAAACTTGGATTGTCCCACAAAACCTGCAAAGCCTCTTCAGCGCAAGTATCGGCTAAAAGTTTAGCTTGCTCTGATTGGTTTACAGCAAAGCTGGTTCTGCTAGAATTAAGCCCCAACAAAATCAAAGACAAAACAACCACTGTGCCAATCGCACCGACAATCAAAATGCTTAAAATAGCTATATAACCAAAATTGTTCTGTCTTGCGTTTGTCATCGCGGTAAATTAAGTTTGCCAATTTCTGCACTAGAATAAAACGTCTTGCTGTAGGTGTATTCGCTTCTGCTACTGGTGCTATTATAAGTCAAATCAAAACTAATATAAATAAGGTCTGGACTTGAGTTGCGGGATAGGTTGTAAAAAAATAAATTACTGGCAACCACTTGATTGTTGTGCAAAGGAATGGGGGTGTTGGTTCCTTCAGTTATTCTAATCTGTCCACTAGTCAAATCAAAAATAGTTGGGTTGAGGCTTGAATTGTAAACTTGCAAAGACAAGGAGGTTGAGGTAGTGCTCTGCAGAGGAAAATTAACCAAATCAGCGTTTTTGATAGATTGGGTAATTATTTGGATTATTTGGTTGCCTTGCTGTTCTACCTCGGCAATAACCTGATTTCTCACTCTTCCCTGCAACACCAATCCTAAAAAATTAAAAATAACAAACAACAAAATAGATAACAAACTAACATAAAGCAACAACTCAATCAAAGTAAACCCCTTATTGTTTCTTGTGGCGGTTCTTATAGCCATGGGAAGACAACAATTAATTCATAAGAATTGCTATCACCCACACCATATACCCTGTCTTGCCAGGGAGAGTGGGCTACGCCATTAAAGTCAGCTGGAGCGTCATAATAATCAACCAGAGAAGGGTTGGTTGGATCACCAATATAAATAACCTGAAGTTCAGCTGAATTGTGGTCAGTTGCCAAAAATACATAATTGTTATTATTGCCCATTGCCAAATCGCGGACATCATCCCAGGCTATATAAACACCTTGCTCAACTGGCGCGGTTGGATCAGATACATCAATTATATGCACCAATCCATAAACTAACCTACCTACAATAACTTTGTCTAAAAAACCAGTTATTGTCTCTGCATTATAACCACCCCACAAATTAAGAGTTGAAACCAACTGAGGCGCGTAAATATCAGTAATATCAATAATTTGCAGTTCAGCTGAATTGCTGTCTGAAGCTATGTAGGCATAACCGCCATTAACATAAACTTCATTGGCTGTAGCGCCAAGATCAAGCGAACTAATCAAGGTTGGGTTGGTTGGATCTGAGGCATCAATAATAAAAAATTCATCTTGAGCCGAATCTGATGCGCGCACCATAAACACTCTGCTGCCAACCACATCCACTCCTAACATATTAGCAGTTCCCGGAGCATTATAAGTGCCAACTAACGTGGGTGAGTTTGGATTTGATACATCAATAATCTGCAATTCTTGGCTGTTTCTGGTTGAAGCAACAAAAGCATAGTTTCCTTCCACAGCTATATTGCGGGGACCACCAGGCAAAGACAAAGAGCCAACAATAGTCGGATTGGAACTGTTGGAAATGTCAACAACAACAAAATCTGGGCTGCCTCCACTTCTAACAATATAAGCGTACTTATCATCAACCTGCACTTTAAGGGCGTTTTGCCTGCCTGATATGTTAAGACCAGCCTCTGGCAGCGGCCACCACCAGTAAGCCGCATCTTCCGCCCTCCAATTAGTTAAAATGGAGGTTAACTCTACTGTTTTGGTGCGCTGTGAATTTTGCTGCCATTGCACTCTAACCACTACTTGCTTCCGTTTGCTGTCAATGGTGGAAATAATAACTTGCCTTTTAAAAATTCCTGTCCAATCCTCCGTCCCTGAAAAAACCCACTGGTACCCAAAAATGTCAAGGCCATAAGTACCATCAACTAAATTAACAAAACTTTCATCTCTCATATTTTTCACTGCATCCATACCTTGCCTGGCTATACCAACTGCCCTTACCCAATTGCCAGCCAAAGCAAACGATTCTTGTCCATATAAATAAGCGCTGACAAAGACTGTTACCAATAAAACAAAAATGGACATCGTCAATATAACTTCCACTATACTAAATCCTGATTTATTTTTAGATAAAAACTGTTCCATTTATCATTTAATAAAAAACAGTTCCTTTGCTGTTGATAGTAACAGTCCTGGTTTGGTTATTGGAAGAAAAAATAATAGCGCCGCTAGACTGAGGTAATCCATAAAACTTACTAAAAACAACCTCAGTTAATCCACTTGCTGTAATATGACCTGAAATATTAAACGACTCGTCTTTGCTTGCGTTCCTAGTAGCAAAACTATTTCCTTGAAAAATAATAACTTGACCAGGCTCTATCCTCACTCCCCAACTTTGATCGCTGTCAACTGCCTGAGATAAAAATTGAGCTCGCCGCAATGATTGCACGGTTATTGTAGCTGCTACATCCAAATCATTACTAACTTGCCAAGAGCGAAAAATTGGCAAACCAATCCCAGTGATTAAGGCTAAAATAGCAACCGCCAACAAAACCTCAAGCAGAGTGAAACCAAATTTTGATTCAAAAACAGCTTTATTTAATATCATGGCAATACTTTAACATATCTGCCAAACACCCAGCCGCTCTGCTCATCATTTAAAATGATATTGTACCATCCGCTGCGCTCCTCGATATAATCAAATACTTGACCTGGATTAACTGTGCTAATGATTTTATTGCCAAGGCCAGCTCCTGCCCTAACATTCAAAAAACCAGTTTCTGTGTCTAAAATTTGCAATTGCCCTATCGGGCCTTTCTCATCTAAAACCGGCGTTTGCTCAACCACGTCAGTTGGCAAGGTTGAGGTTGACAGTTCCAATTTTTTCAATAGTTCAGGCGGTAGAGACGGCTTTTCTCCATTGACAGTTGGCGGCAGTGGGGCTTTGGTTGGGTTTGTGCGTGGGGTTGATGTTGGCACAGTTGCTGCTGGCTGAGGCGGGCGTTTGACTGGAGCGGAAACAGGCGGAGGCGGAGGTGGTGTTTTGGGCTGGTTTAGCCCACCAATCAAGCTGTAAATTGGCAAAATCACAGCCAGAGCAACTGCTATTACCCCCAGCCAAACAATTACCAATAAAATCGGCTCTAAAACTATGGCTAGATTCTTAGTGCTGTTTTCTGTTTTGTTTTCAAAAATACTGCCAATTTTCAACAGAGTGGCTGACAATTTGCCAGATTGCTCTGCGCTGACAACCATCTGTTGAACTGGGACGGTTATCAATTTGTTTATTTTAGGAAAGGAAGCAAAACTCTTTTGAAAAGAGTTGCCTTCTTCAATTTTATCGCGCAAATGAACATACAACCTCCGATAAGGAGGAGAAGTGGTGGCTTGATAAAGAGAGGTTAAAGCCCTGGTTACTGGCAAACCAGCATCCAATAAAGTTCCTAGCAAATAACCAAATCGGGCCAACTCAACTTCGCGAATCAAATTGCGGATGGCTGGTATCTTAAACAACAACTCCTGGCCAACAATCTTTGTTTTGGGAAAAATAAATAAAAAATAAACCCCTCCTGCTGTTACAAGAATAAATAACGGCACCACCACAAAACCATACCGTCCCAAAAAATTACCAATTGCAATCAAAGCTTTGGTTATAAAAGGCAATTCCAGTTGCAGCTGATTAAATACAGCTGATAATCTTGGCAAAATAAACCAGGCAATGCCAATGCCTACAATTACAGTGAGTGTTAGTACTATCACAGGGTACATCATGGCTGATTTTATCCGAGAATGAAAATCCCTTTCTTTTTCTTCTTGTAAGGCTATTACCTGCAAACTCTCGGCCAACTTACCGCTTTCCTCGCCAATTCTAACCAAGGAAATGATATAATCAGGAAAAATATTAACCCTCTCCAAGGCACTGGATAAAGACGAACCCGCTTCAATATCCTCTTCTAACTCCTCAATAATCGCCCTCATTTTAGGTGATTTGGTTTCTTGTTTGATTGTCTTTAAGGCAACCAAAAAATCCATACCAGCCGCCAGCAGCATACTTAAATTTTCAACAAAATATTCCTTTTCCTTGCCTAAACCAAAACCAGCAAACAACCCCCATCTACGCTTTTTTCTGGTTTTAGGTTTGCCTTTGCTCTTTGGAGGTTTTTTCTTTTTTAAAAAATTTAGGCTAAATACATGTTTAAAGCCAATTTTTTTGTTTTTGGCTGTCTGGTTTTTCATGCCGCTTTACTTGTTATAAGATTTTAAAATGTTAGGAGGGGCAGCCACTCTCATTAATTCAGACAAAGTTGTGATGCCGTTCTTGACTTTGTCAATTCCATCCTCAAAAAAAGTGCGGCTGCCTTGTTTTCTGGCAAGTTCCCAAATTTGCCGAGAAGATGGATTTTGCAAAATCAACTCCTGCATCTCAGGGGTGTTTTTAACAAATTCAAAAATAGCTGTTCTACCGCTAAAACCGCTGCCGCCACAACTCTTACACCCCTTGCCTTGATATAGAGTAAAGTCGTCTTGAGGAAAATAATATTTATAGTCAGGTAAAATCTTGGCTAAGTCAATGTCTCTGGCAGATAAGCTATAGCGGCAACTTTCACAAATTTTTCTCACCAACCTTTGCCCCACCACTATCTCTAAAGTAGAGGCTAGCAAAAATGGTTCTATCCCCATATCAAGCAAACGGGGGATGGCTGTGGCAGCATCGTTGGCGTGAAAAGTGGACAAAAGCAAATGACCAGTTAAAGCGGCATTAACACTGATTTCAGCTGTCTCCTTGTCTCTGATCTCTCCCACCAAAATAATATCAGGATCCTGCCTAACAATAGATCTAAGCCCTTGGGCAAAGGTTAAATTGGTGCGAGGGTTGACTTGAATTTGATTTATGCCGGCAATTTTATATTCTACCGGATCTTCAATTGTGGTGATATTAACCTCTGGCCTGTTTAAAATCTTTAACAGCGCATATAAAGTTGTGCTTTTGCCTGAACCAGTTGGCCCAGTTACCAAAATCATGCCAAATGGTTTCTTTGATGCCTCTTCAATCAGCTGCTGGTCATGGGGCGATAACCCCAAATCGCCCAAAGTAAAACTTCTGACATATTGGGATAGCAAACGAATTGTTATTTTTTCCCCATCAATTGTTGGCGCGATTGATATGCGCATATCAATCGGGTTGTTTTTGTGAAAATAACGAATAGCCCCATCCTGAGCTGCTAAATGCTCATCAATGCGCAAATGCGCCTGTACCTTAATCCGGTTGAGAATGTTTTCATAGTGCTTTTTCGGTATTCTGCCAGCCTCCCGCAAAACTCCATCAATCCTAAACCTGACCACCACCTCTTTCTCTTGCGGTTCAAAATGAATATCTGAAGCGCGAAAAGTAAGAGCGTCGGCAAAAATTTCTTCAATAATCTCCGGCGCTACGCGCTGATGTCTTTTTAAGATCTTAGCGAATCTAGTCTCAAGCGGCTTACGGTAATGAACGAAAGCAGCCTCAATATCCTCTGGCAAAGAATAGGCTAGAGTTATTTTTTTGCCGGGAAAAACCTTTTTTAACTTCAATAAAATTTTATCTTTGGCAAAAGGGTTGTCAGTGGAGACTGTTAAATCATTATCATCCTGAGAAAAAACTACTACCCGTAAATTTTTAGCAATCGTTTCGGGAATTAATAAAACCTGATCGCGGCCAGGCGGGTGGGAATTCAAATCAGCATAAGGCATCTTAAAAAATTCTGCCACTGCTTGACCTAACAAATCTTTTGTTATTAACCCCTGAACAAAAAGGTAATCAAGGGTTGAACCGCGGTGAGCTTTGCTAAAATCCTCAGCTGCCTTTATATCATCTGCAGTTACATAATTTTCTGACAGCAAAATCTGCTTGATTTTTTCCTCATCTATCTTTTCTTGCTTCTTGTGAGGTTTTTTGGGAGAGGGGGTTGTTGTTTGTTTTTTTGCCATGATTTTTTATTAACTTAAAATTTTTTTAACCTCTCTCACTATATCAGTGATGGGGGTATCTGATTTTACAAAAAAACTGCTAGCCCCAAGCTCTTTGGCTTTCCTTCTGTCTTCCTCTTGGCTTAAATTTGAAACTACAATTATTTTTGTTTTAATATTTTTTTCCGCCAATCCTTTCAGCACCCCAAAACCATCTAATTTTGGCATTACCAAATCAAGTAAAACTAAATCAAATTTTTCTTTTTCTAATATTTGTAATGCTTCCTCTCCGTTGCCCACCACCCTAACACTAAAACCAGAGTGGCTTAGTTTTAATTCTAATGCTCGCGCTATTGCTCTTTCATCCTCAACAATAAGAATCTTTTTCGACTTGTTGTTCATAATAAATAATAGAGTAAATAAAGAGTTCTCCTCCCGGATAATCCTTTGCCAATCTTATTATATAATACAAGAATTTTGCCCAAAGAGCAAAAAAATAAACAGCAAAAACGGCGATTTGTTTGTTTGCCAATTTTTTGTGCGAAAAACAGATGTGTGCTTGGATAAAGGTTGACTTTTTTAATTGTTTTTATTATAAATAAATTGGCGTGAAAACGCCAACAAAATTAAGATCGTAACAAACGATCACTGTCTTACAGACAACCAGTACACTGCTTAGGACGAAATTTCGTTCTAACAGTCTGGCCTGTAAGAACAATCAAAAACAACAAACACCTCCCTGTTAAAGGGAGGTGTTTGTTGTTGGTATGGTTAGTCTTTAATAACAATCTTTTTGGTTGAGGTTGTCTTTCCTTGGCTAATCAATATGTCTGATTTTTTTACTTGAAAAAAATCAGATAAAATTTCGAGTAAGCGAAAATTGGCCCTGCCTTTAACAGGCGGGGCTGACACCTTTACTTTCAACACTCCATTGTGCCAACCAACAACCTTGTTAACCTTACTGCCAGGAATAACTTTTACAACAATTTCTTTCATTGAATTTTTTCTACTAACTTCAAAGTAAAATTGTTTGTTGCCGTATCCCACAAAGCAAAAGTAGCCTTACTGTAAAGACCTGCTAAAGTGCCTGGGTTGAGCAACATAGCTTCAGCTTTTTTCTTTTGCCAAGGTTTGTGAGTGTGTCCATAAAAAACAAAATCAAACTCACCTGATTCAGCCATCTTTTCTGCCAGGTCAGGAAAATGTACCACCCCCACCCTCTTGTCGCCAATAATAAAGCTGGCTTGCCAACCAAAGTGGGTAAAGTTTTTCACCTTATCGGCGGCTGTTTTTACTTGGTCCTGCTGACAAGCATTACCCCAAACTAAAAAAAGCGGATCTTTCCATCTCTCAGCTAAATACTGCAAAGTCTGAGCTGAAGTTAAGTCGCCGCAAAAAATCAATTGGTCAACTTTAATATTTTTGCACCACTGCAAAAATTTATCCAAATTAACTAAATTGTCATGCACATCAGAAAAAATTGCTATTTGCATTGGTTTGCTCTTATCCGCTTGAGTGTGTTTAAATCTTTTTTGATGGTTGACTCTGTTTCCCAAGGAGTTTCTAAAACAAAATCCATATCTCTCATCCATTTATGGCACAACAGCGACTTGAAACCATTAATGCCAATCTTGCCCTTGCCAATATTAGCATGCCGGTCCTTGCGTTCTCCTAAGGAAACCAAAGAATCATTTATATGAACAACCACTAACCTATCTCGGCCGATGCTTTGGGCAAACTGCCGTAAGGTTTCATTCACTGATTTCTGATCGCGCAAATCATAACCAGAAGCAAAAGCATGGGCTGTATCAAAACACACTCCAATTTTATATTTAACTTTTTTTTCAACTGTTTTAATTATAGCCGCTATCTCTTCAAAAGTAGATCCAATAATTTTGCCAGCCCCGGCCGCAATTTCTATTAAAAATTGATTTTTACCGTTATAACCTTTCAAAACCTGGATTAATCCTTCGGCCACTTTTTGCACAATTTCACTGTCATCAATATCCTTGGCGCTGCCCAAGTGAGTCATAGTTGCAGTAACCGCCAATTGATCTCCCCGCTCTAATTCTTGCCTAACTATTTCAATTGACCCCTTTCTTATTCTATTATTAGTAGAGGCAAAGTTTATATAATAAGGTGTGTGAATATAATAACTAGAAAAGCCATGCTCCTGGCAATTATTAATAAATTTCTCTTTTATCTCCTTGTTGATAGCTGGAGCTGCCCCACCCCGGGGAGAACGAGAAAAAAACTGAAAAGTCTCACAGCCGATTTTGGCTGCGTTCAACGGAGCGTTGAAAATACCACCGGCAATGGAAACGTGAGCGCCAAACTTCATAGAATGTTTTAACTATCTTTTTTTACCATTTTATCTTTGAGAAAATTCAATACTTTACGATTTATTATTGTGTGACTTAAATAATCCTTAAATTCCGCGCTTTTCAATTGTTCCAAAACCGCCTGATTGTCTTGATAAGCTGATTGTAATACTGACAGCTCCTTGTCAATTTCCTCTGGTGTAGCAGTAAAATTATTCTCTACCGCTATTTGCCTGGCAACCAAAGCTGTTTTAATTCTCTTCTCTGCCAATTCTCGCCATTCTTGGCGCAAATCACTTTCAGTTTTATTTATTCTAGCTAAATAATCAGCTAGACTCAAACCTTGTGAGGAAATTTCACTTTCTAACTCATGCATCATCTTATCAATTTCTTGATCGATTAAAATTTCTGGAATTTCCTCAAAATCAGCCGTCTCTGCAACTTTCTCTAACATATCAACTTCTAACTTCTTTTCCGCTTGAGCTTGTTTGTCTGCTAAAATATTTTTCTTGATTTGTTCTTTTAATTCATCCATGCTTTGGTAATTTCCAGCTGACTGGGCCAGTTTGTCATCAAGAGGCGGCATAACCCTTTCATAAACACCAACCACCTTCAACTCTACATCAACTTTTTTTCCGCCAAGACCATGCGGCATATTTTCCGGCATATCTAATTTAAACTTTTTACTCTCACCCTTTTTCATTCCCAAAATATTCTCCTCAAATCCAGGAATAAACATCTTTTCTCCCAAAACCAAGGGATATTTTTTTCCGCTACCCCCTTCAATCGCTACACCGTTTTCTTTGATAGTAAAGTCAACCTCAACTTTATCACCTTGTTTTACCTCCCGCTCAACTGGTTTTTCTTCTGCTCTCATTTTTTGCAAGTCTTGCAAAACTTCTTCAATCTCTTTCTCTGAAACCTCCACTTTAGGCTCGGCAACAGACTTTTTTTGCCAATCTCCCAATTTTACCTTGGGTAAAAGCACTACTTCAGCAGTATAAACAAAATCCGCTTCTGGGGTTATGGTTTTGATATCAATTTGCGGCCTGCCTACCACTGTTAAATTTTTATTAGTGATAGCTTGGTAATACGTGTGGGTGATTATATCATCAACTGCTTTCTCAAGCACAGCCATTTTACCATATTTTTTCTCCACCACTTCACGCGGCGCTTTGCCTGGACGAAAACCAGAAATGGGTTTTTGCAATGACAATTTGACTGCGGCTTTGTCTAAAAAAGGCTGTTGTTCTTTGGGTGTTACAGTGATAGTTAAAATTTTCTTGCCTTTATCTCCTGATTTTATCTCTACATTCATATTTTTTGTAAATAATAATTAAAGTTTGTTCATTTTATACTATAACACAAAAGAAAGCAAGCTTTTTACCTCATTACTCTTTTCTTGTTTTTCTGGTATAATTTATAAAGAAAAAATAATAAATAATTTTTATGGCAGGACATTCTAAGTGGGCTCAAATTAAAAGGCAAAAAGCAGTGGCAGATGCCAAGCGAGGCAACCTTTTTACCAAGTTGGCCAATGCTATCACTGTGGCGGCTAAACAAGGCGGGGGAGATCCTGATCTTAATTTTAAATTAAGGCTGGCTATTGAACGGGCCAAACAAGCCAATATGCCCAAAGATAACATTCAACGAGCTATCAAAAGAGGAACGGGCGAAATTGGCGGAGGAGATTTGGAGGAAATTGTTTATGAAGGATTTGGTCCTGATAATATTGGTGTAATGCTAGAAGTTGTAACCAACAACAAAAACCGAATTGTTTCAGAATTAAAACACATTTTTTCTAAATTTGGCGGAAACTTGGCCAGCAATGGTTCTGTTGCTTGGATGTTTGATAAAAAAGGAGTAATTGAGGTTGAGCTAAAAGATCCCCTGTCAGAGGAAACAGAGCTTGACCTGATTGAAGCCGGAGCTGAAGATTGGGAAATTGATGATGGCACAATGATCGTCTACACCAAGCCAGCTGAATTGCAATCAGTTAGTAAAAATTTAAATAAACTAGGTTTAAATATAAAAAGCGCTGAACTTGCCTACCTTCCCAAGGAGACAAAAACGCCAACCGACAAAGAGAAGTGGCAAAAATTTATCAACGCTTTGGAAGAAAACGACGATATTAGTAATATCTATACAAATGCCTCTCTCTAATATCACAGTGCTGGGCATTGATCCTGGTTTTGCTATAACTGGCTACGGCATAATACAAAAAAAGCGCCAAGACTTGTCAGTTTTAACCTATGGAGTGATAAAAACCAAATCAACCGAACCGTTTGACCAACGCTTAAAAAAACTTTATCAAGAATTAGAACGGATAATAAAAACATACCATCCAGAAATAGTAGCTATTGAAGAACTTTACTTTACCAATAACGCTAAAACTGCTATTAAAGTAGGGCAAGCGCGAGGAGTTGTGGTAATGACAGCCGCCCTTAATAATTTACCAATAAAAAATTACACCCCTTTGCAAATAAAGCAGGCCCTGACTTCTTATGGCAGGGCCGACAAACAGCAGATGCAAAGAATGATAAAACAAGTCCTTTCCTTATCAAATATGCCAAAACCAGATGATGCAGCTGATGCTTTGGCGGTAGCCTATACTTGTTTACAATTTTTAACTTCTTCTTATGACAACAAATAAACTAAATGTCGTTTTGGCAGCCAGTGAAGTTGATCCTTTTTCCAAAACTGGCGGAATGGCCGATGTGTTGCGCTCTCTGCCCAAAGCCTTAAAACAAATGGGGCATAATGTATCTGTCTTCACTCCGCTCTACAATTTTATTGATCCAAATAAATACAACTTGACCAAAATAATAAAAAACAAGCAACTGATAATTGACTCATCTGCCACTGTTTCTTTTGATGTTTGGCGCGGCGAGATTGATGGTGTTGTGCCGGTCTTTTTTATAGAAGAAAAAAAATTTTTATCTCGTGATTATGGGCAGGACAAAAAAATATATACAGGCAATTTTGACAATGCTAGATTTTTAATATTTAATCTGGCTGTGATTGCGGCTATCAAAGAATTGGACTTAAAACCAGATATTATCCAATGTCATGACTGGCAAACTGGGCTTATACCTTATTTTCTCCACACCAAATTAAAAACTGACAATTATTTTAATAAAGTTGCGTCTCTTTATACCATCCACAACCTAACCTTTCAAATGGGAAATAATTGGTGGGAAATACCTCTAGAAAAAAGGGAGGATGGCACCGGCCCAATCCCTTCTTTCTCCAATCAAGAAGGTATTAGGCTGATAAATTTTGCCAAAAGGGCGATTCGTTTTACTGATATTATCAACACTGTGTCTGAACGTTACGCTGAGGAAATAATGACCAAAAAATTTGGCAACACTCTTCACCATCTTCTTAAGCAAAGAAAAAATAGGGTTTTTGGTATAATTAATGGGATTGATTATGCTGATTGGAATCCTGCTACTGACCCTGGTTTAGTTGCCCAGTACGACTATAATAACCTTGCCAACAAAACCAAAAATAAGCTTTATTTGCAAAAATTTTTAGGACTGCCAGAAGACCCAACTATTCCTGTGATCGGCTGGACCTCACGTTTAACCGAGCAAAAAGGAATTGAGCTGATAATTAAAATAATTGAACCTTTGTTGAGAATGAACATTCAATTGGTTATTTTGGGTGAGGGAACAAAGCGGTATGAGGATTTTTTCAAAAAAATGAGCAAACGCCACCCTAAAAAAATCGCCGCTATGCTCAATTTTGATAATCGCAAAGAAACAATGGTGCTTGCTGGCGCTGATATTTTCCTGCTCCCATCCCGCTTTGAACCATGCGGACTGGCCCAGCTTAAAAGTTTGCGCTATGGTGCTATTCCGGTTGTTCATGCTGTCGGGGGCTTGGCAGACACTATCAGCGACTACAACCCTAAAACTGAAAGCGGCAATGGTTTTGTTTTTAAAGCTTATGACCCTTATGATTTATTAGCGGCTATCACTAGAGCTTTAGAAAACCACAAACACAGAGACAAGTGGCTGAAATTAGTAAGGCGAGGAATGCGGCAATCATATGACTGGAAAATTCCAGCGCGAAAATATATAAAACTATTCCGCAAAACAATTAAGTATCACCTTGACCACCATGTCAAAAACCAAAGTTAAATGGGTAAACTTCCTTCACTTTTACCTTCCACCACATAGCGATGAATACACTGTAAGAGAAGCGGCTGAAAAAAGCTATTTATGGTTAATAAAGATGGCTAAACAAAACCGCCGGTTTGTTTTTACTTTCAACATCACTGCTTGTTTAACAGAATTGCTGATTGAATATGGTTATGAAGCGATCATAAAAGATTTATCAAAATTGGTAAAAAAGGGGCAGTTGGAACTGGTTGACTCTTTGGCCTTTCACCCCCTAGCACCCCTCCTCCCCCCTTCAGAAATAACTAGACAAATAAAGCTTAATCAAAAAATAAACCGCTCTCATTTTGGTGTAAAAGCTAAGGGATTTTTTCTGCCTGAAATGGCCTATTCACCTGCCGTAGGAAAAATAATAGCAGGCTTAAAATATAGCTGGCTGATTTTGGACGAAATATCATTATCAGGCAAAAGAGGGTTTGTTGACTGGCAAACAAAATATATCCTTAAAAAAACCAACCTAAAAATCATATTCCGCTCATGGTATTGGTCAAAGGATTATGTTCCCCGCCGCATAATTCACCACTACAAGGAAAATAACTTGCCACAAATTATTGTTTCAGCCACTGACGCTGAACTGTATGGACTAAGATTTGCTGATGAAAAAAATTGGCTCAACCAAGCTCTCAATGTTCCTTATTTATTACCACTAACTATTAGCGATTACCTGCGCCGCTTAAAAAAAATCAAACCAATATCCCCAATATCATCTAACTGGGAAAGTTTGGAACAAGAAATTAAACAGGGAATTCCCTATGCGCTCTGGAGACACCCCCGCAACAAAATCCAACAACAATTATGGCAACTTGCTAAAATAGCCTGGCAAAATATTAACAAACACACCAATTACCACAATTATTTCTGGGCACGCCGCCATCTTGACTGGGGGCTTGCTAGTTGTACTTTTTGGTGGGCTTCTGATCGTGACTTTAGGCTGTTGGGGCCTCCAGCTTGGAAGCCAGACGAGGTTGAAAGAGGCGCAACTGAATTGATAAAATCTATCCGCACCCTACCACTATCACCATCAACCAAAATAAAAGCAGAAAAAATATTTCACCAAATAAAACAAGAATTGTGGATTAAACATTGGCGCAAATATGGCTAAAGAATTTTCCCAAAAAACTATCAATGAAGCTTTAACCCAAATATATAAAAAATACAACTTCACCCCGCTTTACCAAATGAGCACAAGCGGTGATTATGTGGTTATACAAGCAAAAAATAAATCAAAAGAAAAATATATTATAAAACTAAGAAAGCTGTCTACCTCTAAAGCTTACAACCAATTTTACAAAGAAGCTGTTTTTTTTAAATTCTTAAGCAAGCAAGCCATCCCCCTCAACTACTCTCCGCCGCAAATCATCGTCAATACCAAAACAAAACCAGAATATATTATTTACTCTTACATAAATAGCCACCCCTTAAACGGCTATTACTTCTACATTGGACGAAGGAGAAAAAAAATATTTTACCAAACAAATTTAGGTGATTATTTGAACCATATCCAACTCCTTACCAATAAATTCATAAATAGCCACCCCCAAATAAAACTTACCCGCCTAAACTTCAATTACCTTTTAAAACAATTTAACCTCTATCTGCCCGCCTGCAAAGCGCTAATACCATCCAAATACATAAAAAGGGCGAGGCAAGCTCTGCTTCAAGAAAAAAAATTTATCCAATCATCGCCTCTGGTTTTGTCTCATGGCGATTTTAATCCCAAAAATATTTTAATCGGCAAAAACGGAATATCAATAATTGACTGGTCTGATCTTGCTTTGGCCAATCCTTGCTACGATCTAGCTATGATAAGTTTGGCGCTTTGGGAGGATCCTGCTCTTGCCAACCAGTGGAAGTTTGATAATTTGTCTGCTCTTAAAACAGATATTAACAAACAAAAACTATTCCTTTTAAACCAACTTTTTCTTTTTCCTCGCTTTATTAAAATTATTCAAGATTCAATAGCTGGTCTTGAAGATGACAAAAACCAAAATATAATAAGCCAAGCAGCTTATATTAAAGTAAAAGAGATAGCCAAACAAGCTCTTATAGCTGCCCGAGAAAATTTTCTTAAATTAAACCAGTCGTATTGGGACAATTTTGCCCCCTCGCCCATCAACAGCTATATTGAACTTTTTTCAAATAAAAACTTTGTGCAAAAATTCCTCAAACAAAACCAACAAAAACTGCAACTCAAAAGCGCCAAATTGATTGACTTAAAAATAATCAAACGCGACTTTGTCAAAATATCAAAACGTTTGATTGCTGAATACAAACTACCCTACAAACGCCTGATTGCTAAAATAAAAATTGAAAGAGGCGATGATTTGGCCTGGCAATCATTTGTAGTGTTTTCAGCTATTAACAACCATCCAGCCAGCCGAGGCATGGCCCCTCTCCCCCTTCACTTCTTCTCTAAATACAACTTATTAATCTACCAAAAAAAACCAGGCAGGCTCCTCTCAGAAGCCCAAGGTAAAATAAAAATGTCATCTGCCAAGTTGGGAGAGGAAATCGCTAAATCGCTCAGCGCTTTACACTCTCTCCCTTTGGCTAGTTTGAAGCAAATTAAACTGTTGCGTAACTACGATACCAAGGAACAAATAAACTTCCTTTATAACCATGAAAATAATTTTTCAGAATTAAGAAAATTTAAACTAAAAACTACCGCAAAAAAACTAAATAACATCTACCAACAAATAAAAACAAACCGGCCTGTTTTTATCCACGGCGATCTCCAGCCGCAAAACATAATCCTCTCTCCTCACAATAAAATAGGTTTTATTGATTTTGATAACGGCTTATTTGACGACCCTTTGGTTGATGTCGGTAATTTTATTATTCAAGCCCCAACCACTGGGCTTTCTCCGCTTGCAATCAAAAAATTAAGAGAATCGTTTGTCTCTCATTATTTTCACCTAAATAACCTTTCTTTAGAAGATAAGTTTGTCAACCAAAGATTAAATTTTTACCTAATTATGGGGTTGGTAAAAAACCTTAACTTCCATATTTATTTTTATGTGCAATTAAAACAAAAAAGTTTGATCCCTAAAGATCTACAAAAAATCAAATTATTGCTAAAATATATAAACAAATCATTTGATCACAACAGCAAAATAATCCAATAAATATGAAAATAGCTCAAGTTGTAGGTTATTACGATTATTTCTCCCCTGGTAAAATCTGGGGGTTAGCAGAGGTGGCTTATAATTTAATTGAAGAATTGGTAAAAAGAGGGCATCAGGTTACTGTCTTTGCTCCTCGCAACTCCAAAACATCTGGAAAAATTCCACCAAACTCTCCCTTGCCAATAAAAAGGTTATTTAAGAAGGAAGCTGCAGAAATAATAAAACTTCACTATCAACTCCTAAATTTAGAAATAGCCAAGCAAGCTCACCTTTATGACATTATTCACACTCACCAGTTAGGCTTTTTCCCTTGGGCTGAGCTGGTGCCAACTCCGGTTGTGGCCACTCTGCACAACGGCGGACAATCACAATTTGAAAAAACTCTGGCCAACTATTGCCGCCGAATAAAAATTATCTCCGTATCTTACAGTGCTCAAGCCAAATCGCCTTTTTTGAATAATATTGGAGTTGCTTATAATGGCATCTTGGTTGATAAATACACTTACAATAACTCTCCTCAAGATTACTTGTTGTGGATGGGCAGGATGGTGCCAAAAAAAGGAGCGTTAGAAGCGATCAAAGCAGCAAAAATGTGCCGAAAAAAAATTATTTTAAGCTCCTTAAATACAGACGAAGACCCCGCCTACTGGCATCAAGTAAAAAAAATGATAAACCAAAAAAATATCATTTACATACCTGGAAAAATCGGACAACAAAAAATAAAACTTCTCAAAAATGCACTAGCCCTTCTCTTTCCGATAAAGTGGGAGGAGCCGTTTGGCCTTATTCCGGTTGAAGCAATGGCCTGCGGAACTCCGGTAATCGCCTTTAAAAAAGGCGCTTTGCCAGAAACAGTAAAACACGGCCAAACTGGCTTTGTGGTAAGAAACACCAAAGAAATGGCAAGAGTAATAAAGAAAATAGAAACAATCAAACGAGCTAATTGCCGCAGGTGGGTAGAAAAAAAATTTACTGTTCAAAAAATGGCTGATGCTTATGAGAAAATCTATGCTAAAATATTAAATAAAAAACAATGACAATCAAACAAAGGGTTATTTTTGTGGCGGCTGAATGTTCGCCTTTGGTAAAAGTAGGGGGGCTGGCCGATGTTGTTGGTTCACTTCCGCTTGCTTTACGCAAAAATGGGATTGAGATAGAAATAATTTTACCTTACTACAAACAAATAAAAAAAATAAAAACTGCCAAACTGTGGCGTAAAAACATTAGCTTAAACACAAAAATAAAACCAAATAAATTTTCTGTATATCAAACCTTTCTACCAAATTCCAACATCAAAATACACCTGATCAAACACCCCCAAATAAGTTCGGTTGGTCAGATTTATTTTGACAAACCCAACCTTAACCAACAACGGTTTGCTGTTTTTTCTTTAGCTGCGGCAACCCTAATAAACAAACTAAAAACAAAACCAGGTGTTGTGCATTTGCATGATTGGCACTCTGCTCTAATTCCCACTTTGTTTGAATTAGAACAAATAAGCATTCCCACTATATTAACCATTCACAATCTCAGCAGCCAAGGTGTCTGGTCAATAAAAAAAGTGCGGAAAATTATACCAAACTTCCCCATATCAAATAGCCGTGGTTCTATAAATTTTTTAGCAGAGGGCATTAAAAAAGCTAACATCATAACTACTGTTAGCCCTAGCTATGCCAAAGAAATATTAACTCCAAAATATGGGTTTGGGTTGGATAAAATATTAAAACGCAGAAAAAACAATCTTTATGGTATAATCAACGGCATTGATTACCAATACTTTAACCCAGTCACTGACAATAAAATATTCAACAACTACTCCATAAATAACCTAAACAAAAAACAAACAAATACTCTTTTACTAAAAAGAGAGTTGGGGCTACAAGAAAATTCTGCGCCGCTGCTTGGCGTTGTTTCCCGTTTATTTCCGCAAAAGGGGCTTGATTTGCTGGCAGAAACCCTTCCTCAAATAATTAAATATGATTGGCAGTTTGTCTTGTTGGGAACGGGGCAAAAAAACCTAGAAAATAAATTTAAAAAATTAGCTAAGTCATACCCCCAAAAAATTAAAGCTATTATTGATTTTGATCCTGCTTTGGCTCAAAAAATATATGCTGGCTCTGATATTTTTATCATCCCGTCCCGTTTTGAACCGTGCGGCCTCACTCAAATGATTGCTATGCGCTATGGCGCTGTTCCTTTGGCTCGGGCTACTGGAGGCCTCAAAGACACTATCGTCCCACACCCCGCCAAAAACTCAACTGGCTTTCTTTTTCATAAACCATCATCAACTGCCCTGCGCCTGGCAATTGTCAAAAGCTTAAAAGTATTTAATAATAAAACTAATTGGCGCAACCTGCAAAAACGGGCTATGCAACAAGACTTTTCTTGGAACAAACCAGCCCAATCATATATAAAACTATACAAACAATTAATAAAATAACTTATGCCAGTTGTTTATGATAAACGATCAGAAGTCAGAAAGGATTATTTTCTCAACCGTTACGTTATTATCTCGCCAGCCCGAGCCAAACGCCCCAAAGATGTAGTTGAAACATCCCACCGTCAACCTGGCCAAAAATGCGTTCTCTGCCCTGAACAGGTAGAAAAAGATTTAATAGTTGACTCAATTGGCGGCAAAAAAAATTGGCGGGTACTGGCTATTCTCAACAAATACCCAGCTGTAACTCTGGATAATCCCAAAGCCTATGGCCATCAAGAAGTAATTATTGACACTCGTATCCATGGCCATGAAATGGGGAGAATGACCCAAAAAGAAATAATGGACGTTCTAAAAATGTATGTAGAAAGAACAAGAAAGGTAGGAAGGATAAAAGGCATTGATTATATTCTTATTTTTAAAAATAATGGAGGTCCGGCCGGAGCTTCTCTTTTACATGAACACTCTCAATTGTTTGCTACAAAAAAAATACCGCCCGAAGTGTTTTATGAACTAGACAAAGCCCAAGAGCACAAAATCAAACACGGAACTTGCGTGTATGAAGAAATAATTAAACAAGAGGAAAAATCACCTCGCTTTGTTTGGAAGGACAATAATATTATTGTATTTTGTCCTTATGCATCAATGTATCACTATGAAGTATGGATATTCCCTTTTCGGCACCTGGATAACATTACCAGATTGAACAAATCAGAACTATCAAGCCTAGCTAAAGCCTTGCAATTAGTTACCAGCAAGCTTAGTCAATACCAAATTCCTTATAACTTTTTTATGCATCAATCAGTTTCCCATCAAGATCAACACTTTTATATAAAAGTCCAGCCGCGCGAATCAATCTGGGCAGGGGTTGAACTTGGCAGTGGAATTGTTATCAACTCAATCCCTCCAGAAAAAGCTGCTAAATTTTACCAAAAAAGCGAATAATTTACCTATTTTATTTTAGTAAACTTTCTCTTACCTACTTGAATAATATCACCAGAAGAAAGCAGAACCTTGTCTTGCCAATTGTTTACTTTATTATCGTTTATCTTTACACCTCCTTGCTCAATCAATCTGCGAGCTTGAGACTTTGATTCAACCAAACTAAGGCTGACTAATAACTCTGGCAAGTCATACTTTCCTGGTTTTAACTCAACTTCTGGCATGTTGGTTGGTTTTTGTTTTTGAGAAAAAATTCTATCAAATTCAACTGCTGCTTTGTCAGCTTCTGTTTGAGAATGGTACATAGAAACAACCGCTTTGGCTAATTCTACTTTTAGATCTCTTGGATTCTTTCCTTGGGATAATTCTTGTTTGACCCGAGCAAGTTCTTTGCTGTTATACCTGGCTACCAATTCAAAATAAGGTAAAAGTAAACTATCAGGAATTGACATAATTTTGCCAAATTGTTCAGATGGACTTTCAGCAATGCCAATATAGTTGCCCAGTGACTGGCTCATCTTCATTTTACCGTCAGTACCAATCAAGAGGGGGACGGTGATAATATCTTGCGGCTCTTGTCCGGCAGATTCTTGAAGTGGACGCGCTTGCAGTTCATTAAACTTTTGGTCTGTGCCTATGACAGTAAGGTCGCTTTTAAGCTCAACCGAATCCCATCCTTGTAAAAGAGGGTAGGTCAATTCATGTAAATAAATCTCTCTGCCTTCTGCCATTCTTTTCTGAAACATATCCCTTTCTAACATACGAGCTGCGGTTGATTTTGACAAAAGTTTTAACCCCCGCTCAAAACTCCACTTGTCATACCATTCGCTATTATCTCTAACTTCAACTTTGTCTATATCAAGTATTTTTGCCAATTGTTTCAAATAATTTTGAGCTAAAGCCAAAACCTCATCTCTGCTTCGTAATTCCCTGGTTTTATCCTTATCAGTGGGATCGCCGAATCTGCCTGTAAAACCACCAATCAAAAACACTATCTGATGCCCAAGTTCCTGCAACTCCCTTAGTTTATGGTAAACAACTGCATACCCTAAATGCAGGTCTGATGAGGTTGGATCAACGCCGTGTTTTATCCTTAATCTTTTTCCTGACAATAATTTTTTTTCTAAATCTTTTTTAACAATAACCTCTTCCACTCCTAAGGTTAAAATTTCTTTTATCTTGTTTGGGTCTGTTATTATTTTTGGCATTGTTTTGCAA
>WFTD01000119.1 GCA_015485755.1 Patescibacteria group bacterium
CCTTTAAGGCCGCTTTAAACCGCCACTGCGAAATTGCCAAGAAACTTGGACTTACCCCTCCTTCTTTGCAGATTTTTCGCCAGCACTTTGGCAAAGAATGGAAACAAGATTTTCTCAATGCCTTGGCAAGTGAGCTAAACTGGCCTGCCGGCGGAGTTGATAAATTTATAGAAGAGTATATCAAAGATTATCATAATTTCAATTATCCGCCGATGCCAAAAGCAAAAGAGGTGCTAACAGCTCTAAGCCAACAAGGGATTAAATTGGCAATAATCTCTAATAGGCAATGGGCAACTCTAAATTTGCGACTTAATCGCGCTGGAATTAATCAAAATTTGTTTTTCCTAATTTTAACCCCTGAAAATCTAAAATTTCGCAAACCTGACCCGCGCGTATTTGATCATCTCCTGCGAAAGCTTAAGCAAAAAAATATTACAACAACTCAAGTTGTCTATGTAGGCGATACTGTCACATATGATCTAGCAGCAGCTAAAAACCATACCCCTCCTCTGCATTTCATTGGCATAACTTCAGGCGCTGCTACCAAAGAAGAATTTTTGCAGGCAGGGCTTGAAGAAAAATTTATTATTTCTTCCCTGGAAGAAATTATTCCAATAATAAAATCTCTTTAACGGCTCATTTGGGGCCGTTTTTTTTATTGGCAAAACCCCTGCAAACAATCAACACCGCTGCAGCCTTGCTCAGTTTCTATTTCCAAAGTAGAGTGCTCAATATGATGCTTGGCTAAAATGTTCTTTACCCTCCGCCTGAGCTCGTCTATTTTTTGGCTAGGCAATTCCTCAACCACCAAATGGGCGGTAAAAATATCACTTTCTCCCTCCAGCGACCAAATATGAACATCATGCACCTCTTTGATCTCTGGAAAAGATAAAATATCGCCCACGACCTTCTCTTGATCAATATGTTCAGGCACACCTTGCATAAAAATATTGTAAGTACGCCGCAAATTCTTAACTACTCCGACCACAATTATGGCAGTAAAAATCAAAGTCAAAGCTGGATCAATAAAATGCCAATCCCAAATTTTAATAACTACAGCGCCTAGCAAAATTACCACCCAGCCAAAAACATCTTCAAGCAAATGCCAAGACAGCACTTTTTCATTCATGCTCTCACCTCTTTTTAGCCGCCAAAAACCCAAACTATTAAAAATAATGCCAATTATTGCTAGCAAAATCATCCCTTCTGCCTCCACATGTTCAGGAGAAAATAAACGCGGAACAGCTTTGCTGATAATCAAAAGAGAACCAGACAAAAGCACAATAGCAGAAAAAATGGCCGCCAAAAGAGACAGTCGGGCATAACCAAAGGTGCGCTTTTTATCAGGCGGCCTTTGCGCTCTTTTCTCTGCCAACAGCGACAAAAACAAAACAATGCTATCACCAAAATCATGCAGAGCATCAGCCAGAATTGCCAAGCTATTTGTCAAAAGCCCGCCGATTACCTCTAAAATAGTAAAACCGACATTCAAACTAACTGCTATTTTGATATTCTGCTGCCGCGCTTTAAAATGAGAATGCTGGTGCATACCTTTACTTTCTATTTTTACTGATAAAAAATAATTAATCCCGCAAACTAAAGAAAATAAATTATTATAACAATAAACTCTTCATAACATCTTCCACAAAAGGATCAGCCGAACGGCTAAAAACAAAAGCTATCACATCATTTGGTTGATACTCAACATAGTAAACGATCCTATTTAATGAGGGGGCAATAAGACGGGCAGCCGGATATCCAGCTAGCGTAAGCATCTCATAACCACCTACATACTCTTTATTCTCCTTTACTTTAGATTGAACATACTCAATAAAGGTATTCTCATCAGGAGTAATACGATAAATTTCCAATCCCGCCCTTCTCAAAATACTAACTCCAGGACACTCAAAATCAAAAGCGCGTCTTAAGGTGGGAGGATCACCTTCTTGGGGATGACTTACCCGCGCATCCCCCCAATATTCAGGAATTTCAAAACTAATTGACGGTAAATCATCTTCTCCACCAGAGACAACATATATCCTCCTTCTTTCTTCTAGGTCAGCATAAGCACACCGTTCTATCCCAAAAGATCTTAAATCAGCAGTTGATACTCCTAGACCAAATCTTTTCATTAACAAAAAAGCATCAAAGGGACGACTTAAAAAATAACGCTTTTTATCCACGGGGTTAACATACCAAGCCTCACCATTAGCTTGAATCTGGATAAGTATATAACCAGACAATCGATCAACTAATTTATCATCATATGATAGTTTGCCTCTCCCCAAAGGATCATAGCCAGACAATAATTCTACCCCATCTAAATAACCATCACCATCAGTATCCGGATTATCAACTAACGTTCCCATTGTCTCTTCCAAAACATCAGGTAATTTATCTCCATCACTGTCAGGACTCGTGCCAAAACCACCAATGGGAATTTTCCTTATATTCTCATTGGTAATGCCCAAACCCATTCGCATAATTTCAAAAGCCTGAGAAGGTTTCCTCAATTCATATACACTTTTTGTGAGGGGATTTACATAAAAAGCTTCTCCATGTTCTTCCACTGCTAAAATAATCCTCCCATATAATCCCGAGGGGATCCTTTGGTAAACCAGAGAAGGGACCGCTTGCTGCCAAGCAAAAGAAGAAAAAGGCAATAAAGTTATTAATAGCCCCAACGAGATAATTAACCTTATCCTCACTTTACCCATAAAACAACTGTTTACTTTCTATTTTTACCAAAACCACACTGCGGACAACCACCAGGAGCGTCACCACAGTACTCGCAATCAAAACTTAACCCATCATCTTTTATCTCTTGCGTATCTCCCCTGCTTTCATCTAAATCATTACTCTCTTCTTCTGTTTTCCAAAAAATAGGGTCATGCTCATCTTTGTACTCCCCCTGGCAGTTTTGACATCCTCTATCTTGGCAAATTTCACATTTAAAACTCAAGCCATCATCAATATGTAGGTGTTTTTCTTTTTCCATAAAGACACAAGTTAATTTTTAATTATTATAATTATACCATAAAAATAATATATTAACTGCAAATCATTTGCAATTATAACAAAAACTGCTATCATATAAATATGAGCAAACACCGCCAGCAAATATTAACAAGTCTAAAACAAGCCGGCTACAAACTAACCAAACCAAGGCGGGCAGTAATTGATATTTTAACAAAGAAACAACATCCTTTAACTGCGGCTGATATCCATCGCTATCTTCCCTCCATTGATCTGGCTTCAATCTACCGCGCTCTTGATGTATTAACAAAACTTAATATTGCTCAGGTTGAACAAGTCAACAATTCCTCTTATTATTACTTAGATTCAACTTTACACCACCATATTATCTGTGAACAGTGCGGCTATAAACAATGCCTGCCTTGCAAACATACTTTTAATATCAATAATTTTGTCAATATCAAACATCAATTAACTTTGACTGGAATTTGCCAGTCTTGCGCCATTAAACTTAACCAACAGCAATGAAAAAATATTTCAATACTATAGCAACCGCCTTCACTGCCCTCCTAATAATCGGGGCGCTATTGTATTGGCAAAACTACAGCAAAACACCCAACCGTCCCCCCTCTGGCAAAATCACAATTGCCGCCTCTATTTTTCCTCTTAGTGATATTGCCAAAAACATTGGCCGTGATAAAGTAGAAGTTATTACTATAATTCCCAGCGGCGCAAGTCCCCACACTTTCTCCCCCACCCCCAGCCTAATCAAAAAATTGAATAATGCCAAAATTGTATTCACAATTGGCTTTTCATTTGACAGTTGGATCTCTGAAATAACTTCAGCTCTGCCGCAGGTTGCAGTTTATCCTGTCCACTCTGGCATTAAACTGAAAACCTGGTCTGATTGGCAAAAAACCTTTCCGCAACGCTTAACTTGGAAAAATAACAATGACCCTACTAGTATTGATCCTCATTATTGGCTCTCGCCTGAAAATGGCCGCCAAATAGCCAAAAATATTTACCAACAATTAATAAAACTTGATCCTGCAAATAAGCAGTATTATTAC
>WFTD01000120.1 GCA_015485755.1 Patescibacteria group bacterium
GAATTCTTTGCCTATGCTCCAGCTTTCCGCGGCGGCGTGTCAGTTGCCAGCGGCGATGTGGACGGCGACGGCCAGGACGAAATCATCACCGCCCCTTATTCTCAGGGAGAGCCAATAATAAAAATTTTTGACAAAGACGGAAAATTGAAATTTAAATTTTTAGCTTATGCTGATAATTTTTATGGAGGAGTGCGGATAGCAGTTGGTGATGTTGACGGCAATGGCAACTTGGAAATCATCACCGGTGCTGGTCCCGGCGGCGGCCCGCATGTCAGGGTATTTAGCCGTTTGGGGAGGGTTTTGTACGAATTCTTTGCCTATGCTCCAGCTTTCCGCGGCGGCGTGTCAGTTGCCAGCGGCGATGTGGACGGCGACGGCCAGGACGAAATCATCACCGGCGCTGGTCCTGGCGGCGGCCCGCATGTCAGGGTATTCAATCAAAGTGGCGCAATTGAAAGGCAATTTTTTGCCTTTGACCCAGAGTGGCGCAGCGGCGTCAATGTAGCCTCTGGTGATATTAGGGGCGACGGCCAAAAATTAATCATCACAGCGCCTGCCTCAGGCAAAGAGCCTTTGGTGAGAATTTTTACTGCCAATCGTTTAGAAAAGCAATTCTTTGCCTATGCTCCAGCTTTCCGCGGCGGCGTAATGATTAATGTTATTAGCAGATGATTTTGACAGAGAAGATAAAATTTGTTTTTTACCACAAACTGATTCGCCAGTTAATAAAATTTGGCATTGCCGGCAGTTTAAATACAGGTATTGATTTTACCATTTATTTTTATTTGACTAGGCAGATTGGTTGGTTTGCTGACCGTTATTTGCTAGCCAATGCCATCGCTTTTTTAACCGCCAATATCTTTAGTTTTTTTGTTAATAAATATTGGACATTTAAGGCTTGGCAGGGAGGAAAAATCAAGCAATATATAAAATTTTTTACAGTAAGCGTAGTGGCTTTGCTGGCTGTGGAAGCGTCAATGTATATATTAGTTTCTTATTTTGGCATATTTGATGTTATTGCTAAATTCATCACTTTGCTTGTTAGTATAACTATCAATTTTTTGGGTTATAAATTTTGGGCTTTTAAATAGCATGACGGGCGCAGATAAAATATATTTGGTTGTACCAGCGCGGAATGAGGAAAAAAGAATTGCCGCCACTCTGATGGATTATTTGCAATTTTTTCCCCAATTGCATCTGGTAGTGGTATTGACCAAATGTTCTGATAATACTGAAGAGGTTGTAAAGGACATTCAGGCTAAA
The DNA here is from genome assembly GCA_015485755.1 of Patescibacteria group bacterium. Taxonomy (GTDB): domain Bacteria; phylum Patescibacteriota; class Patescibacteriia; order S139-126; family S139-126; genus S139-126. Next base: position 1,264 of record WFTD01000120.1, read on the forward strand.
TTTCCTCAACAGTTAGAATACATAACCGCTCCGCCTGTAGCTGGCAACAGCAAAGGGCAAGCAGTGCGGTACGGCCTAGAGTATGTTTGGCGCAACTATCAACCTCAGTGGCTGGGATTTATTGACGCGGACAATTCTGTTTCTCCAACTGAATTTAATAAATTATGGCAGGGCAGGGACGGTTTTGATGTAGTTATTTCCTCACGCTATTTGCCCGACTCTTATTTGAAGGAAAGGGATTCGTTTTTGCGGATAATTGCTTCTTATTTGTTTAGAAAAATTGTTCAGTTGTTGTTTGGTTTGCCTTGGCAGGATACGCAGTGTGGCGGCAAAATTTATCGGGGGGAGAGGCTGGCAATATTTTTGGATAAGTTGCAGATAAATGATATGACTTTTGATGTAGAAATGCTTTATTATTGCCAAAAATACGGCTTAAGAGTCAAAGAGGTTCCAATTGTTTGGCGAGAAAATATTGCTTCTACCATTTCTACTTCGCCTTGGGCTTTTTTGTTAACCAGTTGGCAAATGTTTTTGTCTTTGCTATTATTAAGAATCAGATTTTGGCAGGAATAAAAAATGATTAATATAAAAATAAATGTCTAAAGTAAAGATAATAGCAATTATAATAGTTGTTTTAGCGGCAGGTTCAGCTGTTTATTTTAGCGCATCTTCAAACAAAAGCAATGATTTTGTTACAGTGAAAGCCCAGCGGCGTGATTTGCGCCAGGTGGTGGCCGTTACTGGAGTAGTACAAGGAGCAGAAGAGATTGATTTGAATTTTGAAGTGCCGGGAATGGTAAAAACTATTTTGGTTAATAAAGGAGATGAGGTAGAAGCGGGACAGTTATTGGCTGAATTAAAAGCTGACAAAGAAGAAAGCGCAGTAGTCCAAGCGCAGGCTAATTTAGCAGCCGCCCAGGCCCAACTAGACAAGCTGATGGCTGGCGCGACTTTGGCTGAATTGAATGTTCTTGAAGAGAAAGTAAAAAATGCAGAAATTAACTACCAAAATAGATTGGCTGACCTTAAGGCATTGGAGGAAAAGCTGTCAGCTGATCAAAAGCTTTACCAAGATGGGGCAGAGAGCGCTCAAGTTGATTTTGATAACGCCAAAGTTAATGCCAAGACAACAGCTGATAATGAATTGTTTGACGGCCAGTCGGCCTTAAATCGGATTAATGATATTTTGACCAATGAAGACGCTCAAGATACATTAGGCGCGCAAAATTCCGCTTTACTGGACCAAACCAAAGATAGTTTTGCCCAAGCGCAAAATCTGTTAGCTCAGGCCAGGCTTGGTTTGGTTGAGGTGGAAAATAGCGACGATTATGATTTGTTAGTTTCAGCTTTAGATAAAAGTTTGTCAGCTTTAACAAAAATTTCAGATACCTTGTCTTTATTATATGATGTTTTGGTGAATACTCCGGCTGGCAGTCGTTATACCCAATCTGAAATTGATTTGGATAAAACCAATATCAGATCCGATCAAGCAACTTTGAGCGCTAGCATTTCGGCCCTGCAGAACAGTAAAACAACCCTGCAGACAACTAGATCAGCTCTGCAAACAGCCCAGAATAATTTAGCTGTGTTTTTGGCTAACAAAGAAGTGCAGTTAAGCAATGCCAAAGGGGCGGTGGAGAGCGCCAAAGGAGCGTGGGATTTAGCCAGAGCAGAGCTAGAATTGAAAAAGACCCCAGCTCGGGCAGAGGATATTGCTTGGCAAAAAGCAAAGGTAGCTCAAGCCCGAGCCGCTTTAGCTCAAGCTGAAGCTCGTTTGCGGCAGACCAAGATTTACGCCCCAATTGGCGGAGTGATTACCAAGATACATTATGAAGTGGGCGAGACAGTAAATAGCGGCCAGCCAGCTATTTCACTTATCAATAAGTCAGGCTTGGAGATAGAGGTTGATATACCAGAGGTGGACATTACCAAAGTGAAGATAGGCGATCAAGCTGAGATTACTCTTGATGCTTATGGGGATGGCAAAAAGTTTGCTGGAACCGTTGTTTTTGTTGATCCAGCTGAAACAGTAATCCAGGATGTGGTTTATTACAAGGCCACAGTGAATTTTGTTGATGATATTGCCGATGCCATTATCAAACCAGGCATGACAGCCAATGTTGATATTATCACTGATTTTAGGAAGGATGTTGTAGCTATACCAAGTAGAGCTGTGAGGGAGGACGATCAAGGAAAGTATGTGCAGGTTTTGGCCAATGGCACTCCTGAACGCCGTGCGGTAAAAGTGGGGTTGCGCGGTGAACAAGGGTTGATAGAGGTAATTGATGGCGTAAATGAAGGCGAGGAAGTAATTACTTTTATTAACAATAAAAAATAAAATGACTAAGCCTTTGATTTCTGTACAAAATTTATACAAAAGTTTTACCAACGGTGAGGTTGTAACTGAAGTTTTGCGGGGAGTGAGTTTTGAGATTGATGAGGGAGAGTTTGTAGCTATTATGGGCCCTTCCGGCAGCGGCAAATCAACCTTAATGCATATTTTAGGCTTTTTGGACACCCTAACTAAGGGCAAGTACATTTTTCAAGGCAGGGATGTTTCTTCTTTGACTGATGATGATTTGGCTTATTTGCGTAATCGCGAAATTGGCTTTGTTTTTCAGGCTTTTTATCTTTTGCCCCGCTTGACAGTGGTTGAAAATGTTATGTTGCCGCTTTTGTACAGCAATACTAGCAAGAACAAAAAAGAGGCAGCTAAAGCCGCTTTGGCAGCGGTTGGTTTATCACATCGGCTGGATTATTTCCCCAACCAATTGTCGGGCGGTGAGAAACAGCGTGTAGCGATTGCTAGGGCGTTAGTCAATGAGCCTAAGGTTATATTTGCAGATGAACCTACTGGTAATTTAGATTCAAAATCAGGTTTGAAAGTTATGTCAATCTTACAGAGGCTTAATGAAGAAGGTAAAACTATTATTTTGGTGACTCATGAGCAAAATACATCCCGGCATGCCCAGAGGATTATTCGCATTAAAGATGGCTTGATTGAATCAGACCAGCCGGTAGTTGATAGAATTATTGCCCGGGAGGAAAATGAGTTAGTAAAATAATGCAGATTGCTCAAATTACAAAAAATTCATGGCGAGCTTTACTTGCCAACAAGAGCCGATCATTTTTGACAATGCTCGGTATTATTATTGGCATTGCCGCGGTGATTGTTATTTTTTCAGTTGGCAAAGGAGCGGAAAGCTTAATCTACAGCCAGTTTACTTCAATTGGAACAAATTTGATTGCGATTTTGCCAGGCGCATCAGATGACAATGGCCCGCCTGCTTCAGTTTTTGGCATTACAATTACCACTTTAAAGAATAAAGATATAGATTCGTTGCAAAGAATTTTGTCTGATCAAATTATGGCGGCCAGCGGTTATGTGAGAGGCCAGTCTAGTGTTGTATTTGGCAGCAATAGTATTGACGCTCCTTTCTTGGGCGTGAGCGATCAGTATGTAGTTGTAGAGGATGTTAAAGTAAAACAAGGCAGGTTTTTTACGGCGGCTGAAGAAGAGGGGCTGGCCAAAGTGGCGGTTTTAGGCAGCCAAGTAGCAGTTGAGTTGTTTGACGGCCGTGATCCAATCGGCAAAAAAATTAAGATAGGTAAGCACAATTTTACTGTTATTGGCGTTCTTGCAGACAGGGGCGTGGCTGGCTTTGTTAACCAGGATAGGCAGGTTATCGTCCCTTTGAGCACTGCCCAGAAAATTTTATTGGGTATTGATTATTTAACTTTGGCTAGGTTAAGGGTGAGGGACGGTTATGATTTGCAAGCTACTGCAGAGCAGGTCCGTCAGGTTTTGAGAGAGTTGCACAACATAAATGACGGTGAGGATGATTTTTCTATTCGCAATTTGGAGCAGGCCCGACAAGTTTTAGGGCAGTTGACCGGGGCGTTGTCTTTGTTTTTGGCCGCAATTGGCGCGATTGCTTTATTGGTTGGCGGTATTGGCATTATGAATATTATGTTGGCCGCTGTAAATGAGAGAACTTATGAAATTGGCTTGCGCAAGGCAGTGGGTGCGCGGCGGCGAGACATCACTTTGCAATTTTTATTAGAGTCAATCTTATTGACTTTGCTTGGCGGTGTGATTGGTATTGTTGTTGGAGCAATAGTTGCGGCCATAGCAGCTTTTATTGCCAAATTGAATGGTCTGTCGTGGCAGTTTTCTTTACCGTTGTTGTCAATTTTGCTGTCGGTGGGAATGGCTTTTGTTATTGGCGTTGCCTTTGGTTATTATCCAGCCCGTAAGGCAGCCGAACTAAATCCAATTGACGCTTTGCGTTATGAGTAGATTTATTACCAATTTAGCCATTGCTAGACATTCATTGCGGTCCAACCGTTTACGGACTTTTTTGACAATTTTGGGAATAGTAATTGGCATTGCCGCAGTGATTGTCATCCTTTCAGCTGGTCAAGCGCTCAAGGGTTATGTGATTGACGAGCTGAACGCTTTTGGTTCTGGCATTATTCAAATTGAGGTTAAGGTACCTGCGGCTGATCATACATCTAGCGATAATGCGGTTGGCATTGCTATGGGAGTTTCAATTACAACCTTAAAGGAAAGCGATGCAGAAGCTATTGCCAGGCTTAGCAATATTGATAATATTTACGCGGCAGTTATGGGGCAGGCAGTAGTAACATCAGGCAGTGTTAATAAAATAGCTTATTTGTATGGCACAAATTCTTCTTTTATTGATATAGATAAATCAGAAGTGGCCGAAGGCAGGTTTTTTGACAGCGAGGAAGACAAAGGATTGAGCCAGGTGGCAGTGTTAGGATCAAAAATGAAGGAAAGGCTATTTGGCGACGGTGAGGCCTTGGGAAAATATATCAAAATCAATCGGCGCAATTATAAGGTTATTGGCGTGATGGCGCCGCGAGGCAGCGCTATGTTTTTTGATTGGGATGATATGGTTTATCTTCCCCTCAAAACACTGCAAAAGAAAGTTATGGGCATAAATTATGTTACTTTTATTGTGGCCAAAATGGTTGATCCCTCTTTGGATAAAGTAACCAAAGATGAAATAGAGTATTTGCTGAGAGAGCGGCATCGCATAACAGATCCAACTAAGGATGATTTTGCTGTTACTACTCAAGAGGAAATGCAGGAGATGCTTAGTGTTATTTTGACCGGAGTGCAGTTGTTGCTCTTGATAATTGCTTCTATTTCCTTGTTGGTTGGCGGTATTGGCATTATGAATATAATGTATGTATCAGTGGCAGAGAGAACTTATGAAATTGGCTTGCGCAAGGCAGTGGGCGCGCGGCGGCGTGATGTAGCCCAGCAATTTTTGTTGGAAGCGGTTGTCCTTACTTTGGTTGGAGGAGTGATTGGTATTGTATTAGGGCTTGTAGCAGCCAAATTTTTAACTTACTTTGCCAGTCAGCAAGGGTATAATTTTCAATTTATCCTGCCGTGGTGGTCATTGGTGGTAGCAGTTGGTTTTTCTGTGATTGTAGGACTTGTCTTTGGCACTTATCCGGCTAAGCGGGCAGCTGAACTTGATCCTATTGACGCTTTGCGTAAAGTGGTGTAGATTGTACTATCTAGCACTTTTCCAAAAAAACAAGGAGGAAAAAATGCCTAAATATGAAAAATTGGAAGCAAGCGGCGGTAAGTTTATTTTGTTTGTTTTATACAATCGCCAACTGAGAGTGGTCAAAGCGATCGCTCTTTGTCCTTATAGTAATAAGGCCAGCGTTAATATTTTTAAGTCAGCAGCAGAGTTATTCTCTCACATTCCCAAGGGTGCTGATGATGAAATTCGGTTTTCTATTGTTGATAATAAAGAAGTAGTGTTGGTGGAAATGCTCCCTTCGCAAGTAGAGCTGATGAAATTGATCCCGCTGGGAGGGGAGGAGTGATGGATCCGCAAATTATATTGTTTGTTTACAATAAAGCAACAAATAAGGTTGTTTCAGTTGTTTTTTTGTCTACTTACCCCAAACCAATTGACTCTATTTATAATTTTTGCTCCAAGCTCAATTTATCTGAAAATGAAGAGGTGTTTTTAGCCGGAGTTGTGTTTGCAGGAGTGACAGTTGACAGCGTATTAAGCTGCTGCCGCTTATTTGAGGATGAAATTTACCATAAGAACATTTTCCTTCTTCTAACCAGAAGTTTATTGAGCGACAAAAACAGAGCTAAGCGGGAGATTGACAATTTTTTACGCCGTCAGGATGAAGTGCAAAAGGCGATTGAAGATATTCAAAAAAATAAATAAAAGGCAAAAAACGCCCATTGGGGGCGTTTTTATATTAAATAAATATTAGCACTCTTGACATATGAGTGCTAATTTTGTTAAGCTTATTATAGTGTCAATTTGGTATTAAATTTAATGGTTTTTATGGAAGAGAGGCAGTCGCTTTTATTAAAAGAGATTGTGGAAAATTATATCCAGTTAGCTCAGCCGGTTGGATCCAAAATGTTAGCTGATAAGTTTTCTTTGTCATCTGCCACCATTCGCAATGAAATGGCTGAGCTTGAGAAAGCGGGATTTATTTTCCAACCTCACACTTCAGCTGGTAGAGTTCCAACTGAGGCAGGTTATCGTTATTATTTGAACCATTATTTGCAGACCAACAAAAATTTACCGCGCCGCCTCCAATCATTATTGGAGCGGGTGGTAGAATCAGCCGAAGGAGAGATTGTGATTAAAAGGCTGGCCAAGACTTTGGCCGAGATTAGCCAGAATGCAGTGATTGTTGGTTTTGGGCCGTTTGATGTTTATTATACAGGATTGTCTAATCTTTTTGCCCAGCCTGAATTTAGCCAGGTTGATTTGGTAAGGGAGTTTTCTCAAATTGTTGATCATTTAGATGAGGCGCTGGCTGATATTTTTGACCAGGTTGATGGCTTGCAGATTTATTTGGGCAGAGATAATCCTTTTGGCAGGGCTTGTAGCTTTATGGTGGGTGAATTCAGCTATAAGTCTCGTGGCATTATTGGAATATTGGGACCATTGCGGATGGATTATCAAAAAAACTATTCTCTGCTAAACTTTATTAGCAACTTAATTTAGGGTTATATGCAAACAACAGATAAAGATAAGGACAAAAAATCAATCACCACTAAGCCAACCTCACAAGCAGAGAAAAAGCCAAGCGATAACAAGGACAAGTCTAAAGGTAAAGGTGATACTGACTGGCAAAAGCAAGCAGAGGAATATTTAGCTGGCTGGCAAAGGGCTCAGGCTGATTATCTCAATCTAAAAAGGGAGATGGAAGAGAAAATAGCCCAATTGAAGGATTTGGCCAAGGCAGATGTATTATTGGAGTTTTTGCCTATTTATAACAATTTGATTTCAGCTTTTGAGCATATACCAGATCAGTATCAGCAAGAAAATTGGGCGGTTGGTTTTGCTCATATCAGGAACCAACTTGATAAATTTTTAACTGATCAAGGCATTAGTAGAATTGATGCGGTTGGACAAAAGTTTGATCCGCAGATTTATGAGGCGGTTGAGGTTGTTTATCAGGCAGACAAAGAAGATGATGAGATTATAAAAGAGGTTGTGCCTGGCTATAAATTGGGCGACAAAATTTTAATCCACCCTAAAGTAGTAGTAAACAAAGCAGACAAACAAGACAATGAGCAAAATAATGACAAAAAATCCGATAATTAACCAAGATAAGTTATGCCATTATTGCCAAAATCAATGTTAATTCCCTGGAACGATCAGTTATCGCCTTTTTCTGGTGAGGATAGAGGAGGTGGATATAGTTGGCTTCCGCCGGTTGACATTTACCAAACTGACAATAACTTCGTAGTAGAGATGCCTCTGCCTGGCGCCAATTTAAATGATATTGAAGTTGTAATTGACGGTGCTAATTTGCTTATTAGCGGCAGGCGAGAGCGCAAGCGGGAGATTGATGAAAGAGATTATTATCAGCGCGAGGTAAGATATGGGTCATTTCAGAGGATAATTGCTTTGCCTAGTTCAGTTGATAGCGACAAAGCTAAAGCTGAGTATGATCAGGGAATTTTGAAAGTAACTATACCCAAAACCAACCGAGGCAAAAAAATTTCAGTTTCTGTCATTAAATAATTTTGTATGGAAGATATATTTGGCCAACAATTTCCCTTACCAAAGAAAATTACCCAACACTGTCCCTTGTGCGGAGCTAGGTTGAGTGAGAATGATTTGAATGTTTTGGAAGAAGATGATCGGGGGGTGTTGATTTATTCTAGTTGCGCCAACTGCAAGGTTGGCATGTTAGCGCGATTGCACGCTGTTCCGCAAGGTTTTGTTGGGGTTGGTATGCTGACTGATTTGCAGTTAAAAGAGATTGATTTGCTTGGCAGTGCTCCTGTTAGCGCAGAAGATGTTTTGCAAGTAAAACAGTTAGCTGATAAAGGCAAATTGAAAATTCAATAAAATAAAAAGCTCCCCAGCGGGGAGCATGGAAGGGTTTAAAGAAAAGGGCTGTTGATTATTTTTTCAATTATTTTTGCTACTTCCGGTGGGATCAGAGCAAGGGTAAGATAGGGGCTGAAGTTGGGGTCCTTGGCTAGTAGAGCAGCAATTTCCTCTTCTAATTCTAGAGTCAGATTTATCGGACTGAAGGCGGTTCTGGTTGTGAGGTTTTGGTGAAATTTTGTTTTGATATTGTAGTAATTAATTAGCCCTTTGAGATAATTGATAAAATCGTTTACTTCTTGGTCAAACTGCTGAAGGGAAGATGACACCACTAAGTAGTAGGAATTTTCAATCACTGCTATAATGTGGGTCTTGTCTGCAGTTTGATCGAGGAAATGAATGATTTTCATTTTATCCTCCTTTGTTTGATTGTTAAGGTTAACATCAAAATATAAACAATTAATTTGTATTTGTCAATAATAATTAACCGCAGAAAAATATGGGAAAAATTTTAGGAATTGATTTAGGCACAACTAATAGCGCAATGGCCATTATTGAAGGTGGCCAGCCTAAGATTTTGGAAAACAAGGAAGGTGGTAGAACCACCCCTTCTATGGTTGCTATTTCCAAAACAGGTGAAAGGTTGATCGGACAGGCGGCTAAACGTCAGGCCGTTACCAACCCCGAAAATACAATTTTTTCAGTGAAGAGGTTGATCGGCCGCCGCTTTGAGGATAAGGAAGTGCAGGAGATGATTAAGACTTCTCCGTTTAAGATTGTTAAGGATGACAAGACCGGCGGGTGCAAAGTTGTTATGGGCGGAAAAGAATATTCCCCCCAGGAAATCTCAGCAATGATTTTGCAAAAATTAAAAAGCGACGCGGAAGATAGGTTGGGCGAGAAAATTGAAGAGGCAGTTATTACAGTCCCGGCTTATTTTGATGATTCGCAAAGGCAGGCTACTAAAGACGCTGGTGAGATTGCCGGTTTGAAAGTCAGGCGCATTATTAACGAACCAACCGCAGCTGCACTTGCTTATGGTTTTGACAAGAAAAAGGATCAAAAAATAGCAGTGTATGATTTGGGCGGAGGAACTTTTGATATCTCTATTTTGGAAGTTTCTGAAGATACGGTTGAGGTTAAGTCAACCAGCGGAGATACTCATTTGGGAGGCGATGATTTTGACCAGCGGATTATCAATTGGATTTTGGAAGAATTCAAAAAAGACCAAGGAATTGATTTGTCCAAGGATTCATTAGCTTTGCAGAGGGTCAAAGAGGCGGCTGAGAAAGCAAAGATTGAGTTGTCTTCTGCTCAAGAAACTGAGATTAACCAGCCTTTTATCACTCAGGGAGCTGACGGGCCAAAACACTTGGTAATGAAGTTGACTCGGGCCAAACTGGAAGAGTTGGTAATGGATTTGGTGGAAAAGACCATGGGGCCTGTCAAGCAAGCCTTGCAGGATTCAGGTTTTAGCAAGGATGATATTGATGAAGTTATTTTGGTTGGCGGTATGACCAAAATGCCGCTTATCCAGCGCAAGGTAGAAGAATTTTTTGGCAAAAAGCCAAATATGTCAGTTAACCCTGATGAAGTGGTGGCAATTGGCGCAGCTGTGCAAGCTGGAGTTCTGCAGGGCGATGTAAAGGATGTATTATTGCTTGATGTGACCCCCTTGTCATTAGGCATTGAGACTTTGGGAGGGGTAATGACGGTGCTTATTCCTCGCAATACCACCATCCCCACTTCTAAATCGCAGATATTTTCCACTGCTGCTGACAATCAAACTTCAGTTGAAATCCATGTTTTGCAGGGAGAAAGGCCAATGGCCAAGGACAATAAATCATTGGGCAGGTTTATTTTAGATGGTATTCCCCCTGCCCCGCGGGGAGTGCCGCAAATTGAAGTTACTTTTGATATTGATGCTAACGGCATTTTGCATGTAAAGGCAGTTGACAAAGCAACCGGCAAAGAGCAAAAAATTACCATTACAGCTTCTTCTGGATTGTCAAAAGAAGAGATTGAGCGGATGAAAAAAGAGGCGGAAATGCACGCTGAGGAAGACCGAAAGAAAAAAGAGCTGGTTGAGGCTCGCAATACAGCTGATTCAATTGTCTTTAATACTGAAAAAATTCTCAAGGAAAATGGCGATAAGATACCTGCAGAAGTAAAACAAGAAGTAGAAGAAAAATTGGAAGCATTGAAGAAAGTAAAAGACGGAGAAAATATTGAGGAAATAAATAAGGCGATTGAAGAAATGAATCAAACCTTGCAAAAAATTGGCGAAGCAATGTATGGCCAGACCAAATCCCAGCCAGAAGCAGAATCCGGCAGTGACGGTTCTTCAAATAATGCTGGCGAGTCTGGAGCGCAAGAAGCTGAATTTGAAGAAAAAGATAAAAATGACAATAATCAAGACGACAATAAACAATCTAACCAATAATTAAATACAAATATATGCAAACGAAACCTAACGCCGCTGGCGGACAACTTCAAATAAAAATAGATGACCAAACTCTCAAGGGTGTTTATGCCAA
>WFTD01000121.1 GCA_015485755.1 Patescibacteria group bacterium
GCAAAAATAATGGCAGGTATTTTGGCGGTTGTGTTAATAATAGTTGTTATAGTGTATAATTTATATAAGAGATTAATGCGCAGGCGGTGATGATTATACGCTATCTCAAAATTTTTATAGCAGCCCCATTTATTTTTTTATTGGCAAGCCCAGTTCAGGCCCAATCAACCTCTTTGTATTTAGACACAAATAAAGGCAACTATGTTGTAGGAGATAAGGTAGTGGTTGATATATATGTTGATGCAAATGATTATGTCAATGCAGTAAGGGGAGAGGTAAAGCTGCCTTATCAGTATTTGGATCTGGTCAAAATAGATAAAAGCGATTCTATTTTGTCAGTTTGGAGTCAAGAGCCGACAGTAAAGGCAAATCGCTTGTATTTTGTTGGCGGTGTTCCTAGCCCTGGATTCAAAGGGCAGAGAGGCAAAATTTTAACGTTAGAATTTACAGCCAAATCTCCAGGCCAGGTGGTGATTGAATTTGTTTCTGGTTCAGTTCATCTTAATGATGGCTTAGGAACAAATGTTTTAGAAGTAATGCGGGGCGTGGAATTTAGTATTTTGCCTCAAGTTGACATTATTGCTAAAAAAGAAGTGGCAAAACCTCCTCTGGTTGATGTTGACCAGAGTGATAGCGGCGATACAGCAGACATTGTAACAACAGATATACCCACTTTAACAGTAACTTCCTTGACCCATCCTGATCAATCCAGTTGGTACAATACAAACGATGCCGTGTTAAGTTGGGATTTGCCCCCGGGATTTGCGGTTAGCTATTCTTTGAGCCAAGCGATAGATGATGTTCCGCCAACAGATATGTATAGCAGTGACACCACGGCGCAGTTTGATGATTTGGCAGATGGAGTTTGGTATTTTCATATTAGGGCCACTGACAAAAAGCGGTGGGGTAAAATAACTACTTATAGACTGCAAATTGATACCACCCCTCCCAATTTTATTGATATTGGTATTTTTTCTCCAAATTTGGTTACCTCTATTCCTTTGTTGAGATTTGTGGCTCGTGATGATTTGTCAGGCGTTGATTTTTATCAGGTAAGGATTGACGGGGGAGAGTGGGTGAAAGCAACAACAACTGAATTTTTACCTCCTCAATTAGAGCCGGGCAGCCATTTGGTAGTTGTTCAGGCCGTAGATAAAGCTGGCAATATTTCAGTCAAAGAAAAAAAGATAAAAATTGTGTCGTTATCATCTCCGCAAATTACAACCATAACCAGCCCCTTGCCGTCAGATAAATATTTGGAAATAAGCGGCCGAGCTGATCCAGAGGTGATGGTAAAGATTGAGATTGGCAAGACAGGAGGAAATAAGTTTGGAGGGGTTGTCAGAGCGGATAAGCAAGGCAGGTTTTATTATAAGCACCCTACTTTATTGCCAGCCGGAGATTATTACATCAGGGCCCAATCTTTTTTGCCGACAGGCATTAGCAGTGACTGGAGCGAGTTTGTATATTTTACGGTTAAACCATCTCTAGTAGTATTCTTGTCTAACTTTGGCAATTATTTAAAATTTTCTCTGCCTATTTTGATAGCTGTAATTATCCTGGCCATTTTATATTTGTTTTATGACAAAACCAGAAACAAAACAAAACAAGAAAAGGTTTCTGATGAATTATCAGATTTAAAGCAGAGCATTGATTTTAGTTTTTCTACCTTAAAGAGGGATTTGTTAGCTGAGATTGATGAGATGTATAAACGCAAAAAAGCAGGGCAGCTTTCTCCAGAAGAGGAAAAGAAACTGCACAAGTTGCAAGTTGACCTTGATGTTTTAGAAGGTTACATAAAAAAAGAACTCAAAGATGTAGAAGAGGCAGAGAGGATAAATGACAAAAAATATAAATCCACCTCAGACAAGAAAAATAAGGGTAAAAAATAAATTGTTTGGCAACAGAGTTTATTGGTTATGAAATTATGAAAATATATAAGAGATTGAATTTTCATTTAAATGAACAATATGAATATTGAATACAATTATTTGCCAAAGCTTTATTTGCTTTGGTTTTTTTGTTGAACAAATTGTGCTATAATACTTACAAGTAAAATTAAAC
>WFTD01000122.1 GCA_015485755.1 Patescibacteria group bacterium
CAGCGTCAGATGTGTATAAGAGACAGAGAATATACTTTGAGCGAAGATCCTATTGAAGCTATGTTTTTTATTTCCCTAGCAGCTACTGCTAAGGGGAATTTATTGTTGCAGAGGTGTCCAATAGATTTTTTGTATTTAGAATTGTTAAAATTGGAAAAAATGGGGCTTAACTATAAAATAAAGAAAAGGTATCTAGCTGACAATGGCCAGACCAACCTAGTTGATTTGGAGATATCACCGTCGCAATTAGTTGCTTTGAATGACAAGATTACAGCCGGCCCTTATCCTGATTTAAATATTGATAATTTGCCTTATTTCGTGCCAATTGCCACTCAAGCCAAAGGAGTGACATTGATCCATGATTGGGTTTATGAGAACCGCGCTATTTATTATACAGAATTAAATAAACTGGGCGCTGATATTATGCTAGCTGATCCTCACCGCGTATATATTAGAGGTAGAACCAAATTCAAAGCAGGTGAAATTGTCTGTCCGCCGGCTTTGCGTCCTTCTACTAATATTTTGATTGCTATGTTGGCAGCGCGCGGCAAGTCAATTTTGCGCAATATTTACTCAATTGAAAGGGGATATGAAAATTTACCAGCTAGATTGGAGGCAATTGGGGCTGAAATTACCAAAGTGGAATGATTTTTGTCCTAAATCATTTTTTTGTGTATAATTATCTCTATAAGAATTAGACAAAAACAACAATGAGTAGAGGAAGGTATAATTTTCGTTTTGCTTTGGTAATAGTTATTTTTGTAATTGTGCTTATTTCAGCTTTTTCTTTGGGTGTGTTGGTAGGATCGCTATCTGATTATTCTGGCGGGGGGAAAGTTTTGGGACGTGGCGATAAGCCAGCTTTTTTGTTAAAAGATGTTGATTTTGATTTGTATTGGCAGGTTTGGGATATTATAAAAAATAAATTTTTCTATAAGGACAGGATAGTAGATACAAAATTATTTTACGGTTCCTTAGCGGGAATGGTAGCAGCGCTTGACGATCCCTATTCTGTTTTCCTGGATCCTCAAATTACAGAGCAATTTACAGAGGAATTGTCAGGCAGTTTTGAAGGGATTGGCGCCGAGATTGCTATTAAGAAAGATAGGTTGACAGTAATAGCTCCCTTGCCAGGAAGTCCAGCTGAACGAGCCGGCCTAAAGGCTGGTGATAAGATTTTGGCGATTGATGGTGTTGATACTCTGGGTATGTCACTAGATCAAGCAGTAAACCTTATCAGAGGTGAAAAGGGGACTGAAGTTAAATTGTTGATTCAGAGAAATTCAGACGAGCCGACTGAGATAGCTATCACAAGGGATAAAATAGACATTGTCAGTGTTAGATGGAATAAAATTTTGGACAATTCAGCTTATATCCAGGTTTCTTATTTCAATGAAGACACCGGAGATGATTTTAGGCAAGCTATTAGAGAAATACTCAGCCAGCGTCCGCAGGCTCTAGTGGTAGATCTGCGTAATAATCCGGGCGGTTTTTTGGATGTGGCAGTTGATATGCTCGGTTTTTGGATTGGTGATGATGTGGCGGTTAAGGAAAAGTTTTCTGACGGGCGCGTCATTCCTTACAACTCAAACAATAAACCAGTGTTAAAAGATATTCCCACTTATATTTTGGTTAATAACGGCTCTGCTTCAGCTGCTGAAATTGTAGCAGGAGCTTTGCAGGATTATGGTCTGGCAACGATTGTTGGTGAAAAAACTTTTGGCAAGGGAAGCGTGCAGGATTTTATTGAGCTTGATGACGGCTCAGCAATTAAGATTACAGTAGCCCAATGGTTGACACCTAAAGGCAAGACTATTGAAGAGGTTGGAATTGAGCCAGATGTATTTGTTGAGTTAACGCGAGAGGATTTTGATGAGGATAGAGATCCCCAGCTTGACAAAGTCAAGGAGTTAATCCAAACCAACAATGGCAAGTAAACTTTGGTTGAAAATATGGGGTCAGGTTCAGGGAGTAGGACTACGGATGAGCGTAAAAGAATATGCGGGGTGGCATGATTTGCGAGGTTGGGCACAAAATTTAGATGACGGCTCGGTGATAATAGAAATTTATGGTGATAAGGTTAAACTTGACAGTTTTCTTCAGTGGCTTACTAGTAATTTTCGCATAACTAGAATAGAGAGCAAATGGGAAAAAGTTAATTCATTGCCAGATGATTTTAATATTAGGCATTAAAATTTATGAAGGTAGTTTTAACCAAAAATGTTCCAAAACTTGGCATAGTTGGCGAAGTAAAAGAAGTATCTGATGGTTATGCTAGGAATTTTTTATTCAAACAGGGTTTAGCCGAGCCAGCTACTCCTGAAAATATTTCTAAATGGAGCAAGAAGCGTGAAAAAAAGTTGAGGCAGCAAGGTTTAGATAGGGAATTTTTAACCAAGTTAGCTGATAAAATAAAATCATTAACGGCTGAGTTTAGGGTTAAGGCCAATGAACAAGGGCATTTATATGCAGCTCTTAAAGCTGATGATGTGGTAAAATTCTTGCGAGATAAAGGTGTAAAGATAAAGGCAAACAAGGTAAAAATGGATGCTATCAGGTCGTTGGGCGACTATCAGGTTGTTATTCAACTGTCCCCTGAGGTAGAAACTAAACTCAAGATAAGAGTTTTGGCGCAATAATTAATTGAAATTTTATGCCTCGTCGCAATTCACGTTTTATTTTTGTTATGGGAGGGGTTTTGTCAGGTTTAGGCAAAGGAATTGCCACTTCTTCTATTGCTAAACTTTTGCAAAGCAGGGGGTTTTCTGTTACAGCAATGAAAATAGACCCTTATATAAATGTTGATGCTGGCACAATGAATCCTACTGAGCACGGCGAGGTATTTGTTACTAAAGACGGCATGGAAACAGACCAGGACATTGGCAATTATGAGAGGTTTTTGGATGTAGAACTTTCAGGGTTGAATTATATGACCCAAGGAGCAGTGTGGAAGTCTGTTATTGAGAAAGAGAGAAATTTGGAATATGGCGGCAAATGTGTAGAGCCGATTCCTCATATTCCAGATGAGATTATCAGACGGATAAAAAAATTAGCCAGCCGCAATAAGCCCGATTTTGTAATGATTGAAATTGGCGGCACAGTGGGCGAATATCAAAATTTTATCTTTTTGGAAGCGGCGCGGAGAATGTGGTTAAAATATCCAGATAGAGTAATGTTTGTTATGGTGTCTTATTTGCCTATTCCAGCTAAAGTAGGGGAAATGAAAACCAAACCAACCCAAACGGCTGTGCGGACTTTGCAGTCGGCTGGAATTCAGCCAGATTTTATTTTGGCTCGTGCTGAAAAGCCGCTTGACAATAAACGCAAAGAAAAAATTTCTATCTTTTGCAATGTTGCCCCGGAAGATGTTATTTCCTCACCGGATGTTGATAGTATATACTTGGTGCCGCTTGTTTATAAAGAACAAGGTCTTGATCGCCGTATTTTGCATAAGTTTGGCTTGAAGGCAAAAGCTAGCGATCTTAAGGAATGGAAACGCAAATTGGTTGACATTCCCAAACAAGCCAAACGGACAGTTAAAATAGCTATGGTGGGTAAGTATTTTGCTACAGGAGCTTTTACCTTGTCTGACTCTTATATTTCCGTGATTGAATCATTGCGCCATGCTGCTTGGGCCAACAAAGCAAAGCCAGAATTTACCTGGATAGACAGTGAAGATTTTGAAAAAGGAAAAAAAGATGTTTCTGTGTTAAAAGATTTTGACGGGGTGGTGGTGCCAGGCGGTTTTGGCTCAAGAGGAGTGGAGGGTATAATTTCAGCCATTCAGTATGTTAGAGAAAATAAAATACCGTATCTTGGGCTTTGTTATGGCATGCAGCTTGCTACTATTGAATTTGCGCGTAATGTAGCAGGTCTAAAAAAGGCCAATACAACTGAAATAGATCCAAAGACCCCTCATCCAGTAATTGATTTGATGTTAGAACAAAAAAAGAATTTAGCTTCTTCTCGTTATGGCGGCACTATGCGGTTGGGTAATTACTCTTGTCATTTGATAAAAGGCACTAGATCTTATTTGGCTTATGGCGAGAATAATATTTTAGAGCGCCATCGCCATCGTTATGAGTTTAACAATAAATACCGCCGTCAACTTGAAAAGAAGGGATTGGTGATTGCCGGCATAAACCAAAAACAAAATTTAGTTGAAATTATTGAACTAAAAGATCATCCCTTTTTTGTTGGCACCCAATTTCACCCTGAGTTTAAATCCCGCCCCTTACGTCCCCATCCGCTTTTCCGGGAATTTATAGCCGCGGCAATAAAATAAAAAGACAGTAATTGGATATATAAAAAACCAGCCCCTTTTGAAAGGGGCTGGTTTGAGTTAAAAGCGGTATTATTATTTTTTATTTTCTATTGGTAGGATATTGACGAATTTCCTTTTTACCAATTTGCCAGTGAAAGCTTTTACTTTTTTGGTGTAAAATTTGACAATGCCTGACTTGGCAGCAAAGAGGGTATCATCGCCGCCTTTCATTACATTCTTGCCAGGATGAACCCTGGTGCCGCGCTGGCGCACCAAAACACTGCCAGCTTGGGCAAACTGGCCGTCAAACATTTTGATTCCCAGGCGTTTACTAATTGAATCGCGTCCGAGCGAGGTAGATCCGCCTGCTTTCTTATGTGCCATAGAAAAACGCGCTAATTATTAACAATAAAAGTAGTAGCTATACTATACCATAACTAGCAAGGATGTCAACATATAAGGGGTTGACATTTTTAAAAAATTAGATAATATTGATAGGATTGTTTTTTGACAATTAAATAAAAACATCACTTAACCAAAAAGGAGGGTTTTGTATGTTTAATTTAGAATTTGTTATTCCGGCATTGTTGCTTGGTGTAATTGGCGGATTTAATTTTAATTTCTCCCAGCTGCGGGATAATTTGGGAAAATATCTCGGAGTATGGGCTATCCAGGCGTTCATAGCAACTATCATAACCGGTTTCATTTTCTGGCAGTTTAGGCCAGCAATTGTGGCGCCTTATGAGAGTATTTTCTGGTTCATTTGGATTTATTGGATTGTTAATCTTTTTTTGCTCTCATTGGTTACAGAGAAGTTTCAAAAGGGGTGGCTTATCTGGTTAGTTTTCACTTTTATTTTTATGGGTGTTGGTTGCTCGGGCTGTGCTGTTTTTCGCTATAGCGATTACCGTAATCTGATAGGTCAGGTAAAAGAAGGTAATTGGGCTGATGATATACCGCCGGTGGATGAGGCGCACATGAGAGTTGTGAGCCAAGAGCAGGCCCAGTATTTAGCAGATAAAGTACTGGGTGAGTCAGAGGAAGTGTTAGGGTCCCGCTATCAGGTGGGTAAAGTTGATGTATGCAATGTTAATGGAGAAATTGTTTGGGTGGCCCCGCTTGAGTTCCGTGGATTTTGGAAATGGAACCGTTTTAAAACTACACCGGGGTATGTATTGGTTAGTGCTGAAGACAATACCAGAAAACCTGTACTAGTTGACACTTTACAGATGAGGTATTTGTCCAGTGCTTTTTGGGGTAATAATTTATTAAGGCACGTTTACACCCATGGTTACCAGGGCTATAAGTTGCGCGAGGTTTCTTTTGAATTAGATGACAATTATAAGCCATACTTTACCATTTCTGCCACAGCTCCTACCATTGGGTTTAGCGGAGAAAAGACGCAGGGAGTTATTGTGGTTGATCCACAGAGTGGAAAAATAGATTGGTATGAAATTGGAAATGCGCCGGAGTGGGTAGATCGAGTGGTCCCTGAAGAGCTTGCGGAGTCCTATTTTACTGATTGGGGTAAATATGTAAAAGATTTTTGGAATACTATTTTTGCCGAGGAGGGTATAATAGTTCCAACTTCTTATGTTTATGGTCCTGACGTTTGGTTTGTGCCAGATAGGAATGGTAAAAATTATTGGTATACCGGTATGACTTCTTCGTCTTCCTCTGATCAGTCTTTGGTCGGGGTAATGATGATGGATACCAGAACCGGTAAAGCAAAGTATTATCGGATTAGCGGCGCTAATGAAGAGGCAGTGATTGATGCTGTTACTCAGTCATTGGGGGCTGATGCTCAACGCTGGGAGCCGACTCAGCCCATACCTTACCAAATTTATGGCGAGTTATCATTTGTGGTTCCGGTTGTAGGTAAGGATAAGCCAATTTTACAGAAGGTAGCTATTGTTAGAGCTTCCAATTTGAGCGTGGCACTGGGAGATGATAAAAAAAGCGCTTTGCGTCAATATCGGCGCATTTTATCTTCCAGTGGTAATGTTGTAGCCCCCACTTATCAGCGAGAGGTGAAAGAGATTAAAGGTAGAATTGTTCGTAAAGGGTGGGAAATGCAAGATCAGACAATGATATTTTATTTTTTACTTGATAGATCCCCAGATAAGTTGTTTGCCGTCACCACTACAACTAGCGCCGAAGTAGTGGTAGCTCAAGTTGGTGATCAGGTTGTAATGACTTTTATGGACACAGATGAAGAAGTTGTGCCGGTAAGTAGTTTTGATTTATTGGGAGTTGAGTTGAAGAAGTCAGAGATCCAGGCAGCTTATGAGGTTCAAGTTGAAAAAAGTGAAGGCAAGTTGCGAAAATTAGAAAAAGGAAAGAAAGCCAAGAAGGTCTTGGAAAATCTATCCCCGCAAGAGTTGCAAAGATTAATGGAAATTTACAAATCGCAAAAATCGCAAAAAAATTAGTATTAATCTATCTTATATTTTCGGCGACCGTTGGGTCGCCTTTTTTATTTAGATAAAATTATATAATTAATTATATAATTAATTATATAATTTTTTACTACCTTATCAGGAAACCCCACACGATTGAGCTTGGTGAATCACCAAGCGAATGAGTGTGGGG
>WFTD01000123.1 GCA_015485755.1 Patescibacteria group bacterium
AAATCATTTGGCAATGAATCAACCGATGGCAGCGGCGCTATTTGACCAACCGAAGAAGTGGAATTTTTGTCCTGCTGAAAAATATTATCAAACTTAGTGGCGTCAACCTGATCGCTACCGCTCCTTTGCCGCAATAAGAAAATCACAGTTACCACAAAAACAATCGCCAAAATTATTAATAAAATTTTATCTTTTTTCGATATCTTGGCCATCAGTTTCGCTTAACTTATAATAAACAGTGCCATTGAGGCTAATAGCTGATAAGTCAGGAGAAAAAATGATATTCTGCAGATCAAACAACCGCAAATTTTTCTCTAAACTAGCCAAAATGCTTTTATAAAAACCATAGCTATCATCGCCCCTTTCTGCCAATAGCTGGGCGCTAACATCCATTGCTCTAATACCAACAGGCAAATCCAACTTCTGCTCTTCACCAATACCTGCTGAAGTGGAATCTTTTATTTTATTAACCTGAACAGACAACAATACTGAATTATTAGCGCGAGCCAATGCGTCTAACTGAGTAAAAACAGTAGGGATGTCATCGCTTGGTGGCAAAACAATAGATAAAGTCTGCAAATAATCCTGATCTAATTTAGAATATTGCTCCAATAGTTTATCAGCTTGGGCTAATTTGTTCTTGGTTTTGCTTATTTTTTGCTCCAAGGCAATGCGCTGCTGGGTTACTTGTTTTTGTTCGCCAAAAATCTTGTTGTGCAAAATAAAAACATAGCCCAAAACCAACCAAAGCAAAGCCACTACCATCGCGCTAAATGATAAATAGTTGCTCACAAATACTAATATTTTATTGGGCTTGTTATTAGTCATGTTTATTAATTAGTTTCAATTAATGGCCTGCCTTGGTTGTCACGTAAAAATAATTCTGGCTTAACAACTAAGCTAATGTTAAATTCAATTGGCAACCTTTGCAGGGTGTCGCGCAATATTCTTTGTTGTTCAGAAAAAGTTGTGATAGTTGAGGTGGGCGTAGAAGTAGAGCCACTGCCTTGAATAACTGCATTGAGAACTTTTTCCATAATCTCACCCCGCGCCTCGCCGTCAATTGAAGCGTTATTAATCTCTACCTTAACTACCGCTGGATGATTTTTAAAAACCAAAAACTGTTGGCGTACTGATTCATAGTCCTTAGCTTTAGCTGACAAAGAAATAGTTCCGCTTTTTGTTGCCCTAATGCTGTCATAATAAACTGTGGTCAAAGTATTTTCTTCAATAAATTCAAGCAAATTTGTCCAGTAAATATGTTGGTCAAGTAATGATTTTATTTGGGAGACTGTCTGGTAGTAATCTGTCACCTCAACCAAGTCTTTTTGTTTCTGCGCTAGAGTTTGCTCTACTCTTTGCAAAGAAACCTCTAGTTCTTTTATTTTTCTAGTCCGACCAAATTTAATAAAATCAACTAAAAAATAAACAAAAACTACTAATAAAATTGATAAGAGCGAGGTCAAAGCAAAAGTGGTAAACATCTTTTTTTTATCAATCACCGGAACGAATTCCTCTCTGATTAAATTAATATCATACTGGAATCCAACAATCTTATCTTTCTTAACTTTATTATTTCTCTGGTTGTCTTCAGAGTGTAATCTAGGTGATTTGGGCTGTTTAGCGGAATTATTGCTAGTTGCGGTTATCTCTGGTGAAAGTTTGATGTCTTCCTTGTCTGGTTTTTTCTTGCTTAAAGATGCTGGAGGTTGATTGGAATCTGGCTCTTTGTCGATCTGAGTGGAATTGTCTGCCTGGCTGGCAACTGATTTTTTTTGTTCAATCTCAACTGATGACTGTAATTTTTTCTGGTATAACTTACTCAAAGGGCTGCTTGTTTTTTTGATTTTTTGGACTGGATCAAGCTGAGGCAAGGGTTTGGCTAGCCCGCTGCTTTTCTTTCTTCCAAAGAATGACTTAATTTTATCAAACCAACTATTACCCTCTCTGTGTAAAAATTGAACTTGATCAGCGCTGCTTGTTTGAGTTGGTTTGGAATACTCAACCTGACGAGGCCGCCTCGTTTTTTTCTTGCCCTTTTCCTTGTCATCCTTATGAGGCAAAAGTTCTATATTTTTATTATCTAAGTTATCAAACATATTTTATTCTAAATCCCTTAAAGCCAATCCGATTGACACTGCCAAGCGCGCGCCAATCTCCTCTAAAACAGACTTTAATTCAATTGGGTAAGAAACCTTAAACCAAGGATCGCTCAAATAAACATTAACATTCAAAACCCGCTGTAAATATTCAGACAAATGAGGCAAATATGACGATCCTCCTACCAATAAAACTTTTTCTACTCCCCGCGAAGTCTGGCTCTGGTATAAACTAAATGAATACTTCACTTCGTTAATAATTGGATTGAGGGTTTGCTCAATAATCTTGGGAATGCTGCCGCCGCTGTTATTGTTTACAACGCCAATATCACGCTTAAACTGCTCAGCTCGCGATTGGTCAATACTCAAACTGGCAGAAATAGCTCTAGTCAAAGTCTCCCCGCCCGCATCTAAACTCCTGTTTAATATGGGGATGCCATTTTCAATAATACTAATAGAAGTAACCAAAGCTCCAATGTCTATTATCATGACCGGACTGCTTACATCCAACAACAAACTGCGCGCCAAAGCAAACGATTCTGTCTCCAAGCTAATTAAATTAAAACCAGCTTGCTTGAAAATATTAATATACTTACTAACCAAACTGCGCGGAGCCGCTGTTATTAAAACTCGCAAATCCTTGCTCGCCCCTTTATTTTTATCCGCATTGGAATTATTGTTATCGGCAGCGGAATCCTGCTGTTCTTTGGTTTTGTCTTTATTGCTATAATCGTTTTTTAATAATTTCCAATCCAAAATCATTTCCTCTAGCGGCATTGGTACAAATTTCTTCGCTTCCCATTTGACTGCTTGAGCAATTTCTTTGCGTGGCATTTTTGGCAAAGACAAAATTGAACTAAAAACAGAAAAAGGCGGCAGGGCAGCAATAGCATTGGCAGTTGTTACTTTTGTTTCCTTCTTCAATCTTTTCAAAAGACCTACCACAATTTGCGTTTCCTCAGGTGAATTGTTGCGAACAATATCACCTGACCGCTCGGCTATGCCGTAAGTTACCAGCCGAGGAGTTCCGCCTTGACCAGACAATTCAACTAGTTTGATGCTGGCCGTTCCCAAATCAATACCAACAAAATTGCCTTCCTTTTTTTTGAAAAAATTAAACTTCATTTAAATTAAGTTACCTCTTTTTATTATAGCACAATTTTACGGCCGTGCCTCACTAAACAATGGCAAGCTGGCTGATAAATCTTTAAAGCCAGGGGGAGTGTTTAACAATAACCTGCCATCATACAACACTTTTTCTGAGGGGGTGTTGTCAATATCAGAATATGATCTTTGCAAAAATATTTGCCTGCCCATTAAAATACCATTGACTACCAAAGAATTGTCAGCTGTTTTGCCAGTATAAATAGTGCCGCACCCAGTAGCAGCTGCGCTGTCACTCGTTGGACAAGCTGGTTCAGCTGGATCTCCCAATACAACATAATTACCAGCTACTTCGGTCACGCTAGGATCAATAAACAGGTCGCCTTCTACTATAAAAGCAAAGCTGGGCAAGCTGCTTAAACTGGAGACAGGAGCATTATCATAATAAACGTTATTATTTATATACAAATCACCCTTAATAATAAAAGTGGCGCTGCCGCCTGTTAAAGTCAAAGATCCGCCTTCCCCCAAAATAAAACTGCCGCTATAGCTTTTATCAACTATATACCTCTTGCCTCCGCCAGAAAAAGTTCCGCTCAACCCAGTGTTAGCTGACAAGTCAACATAACTGCCGTACTGATTGTTTTCTAGTTGTGACAAACCTGGCACATCCAATTTGCCAAAAATATTAAAATAATTACGAGAAGATTTGGGCAAGTCAAACAACAAGGGATAACTAGTTGCTATATAAGATTTGATATCGCTAGGCTTGTATTTTTCTTCGCTGATAAAATTAACTACATCTCCTCCAGCTAAAATAAGGTAAGTAGCGTTATAATTGCCTCCTGATGGCAGGGTCATAGAAGTTAAATTGTTACGCACATAAATATCACCGTCAACTGTTTGTAAATAAGGCACAGTAACTTTCACCGCCATATTTGGGCAAAGCCCCAGACCTCCGCTGCCAGCTCCAACCGTATTATCATCTACGCAAAACCAGCCATAACCCCAAGCGTTATCTATATTAGTTAATCTAAAAGGCAGATTATAAGTCGGTTCAGTTAACCCGCTCCAAGCCAACCCCCAAATGTTTAGGGTAGAAGTAGAAAAATTAAGCCCATACTCACCTGTTTTTCCGCCAGTAGCAGTACCAATCTCTCCCCGCAAAGAAAGCCAGCCCAAATCATTTTTAAAACTAACAATTTTAGCCCATCCCCACACCTTGCCTCTATCATCATAAGTTGCCTTTACCTCACTAATGTTGCCAGGAATAACAGGCGGGGGGTTGGTGTAATGCCCTTGGCATGACCTGCCAAAACAAATATAACCAACACTATTTGACCAAGCCCAACCACTAATCTCTTTGTTGCCAAAATCAACATTTAAACCATAAGGGGCATAGCTGTAAGGCGGGTCAGGCCATTCATCATAACACTGCCCATACAAACTACAGCCTGGATCAGTGCTGCTATTGCAATGGCAGCTATTAAACGAAGTGAACCCATAGCCTGGCGACCAAGCAAAACCGGTCACATTGTCAGTGCGAGCTGAAAAACCCAAAGGAACAAAAGTAAATAAAATAAAAAAAAGAGACAACAAAAAAGAGCTGGCAAACAATGTCCATGCCAACTTGTCATTGACTTTATTGGTTGAACTGTTTTGCAGTAAAAAAGACCAAAATAAACCAAGCATGGGGAGGGCTGATAAAAACTTAACTCCCCTTAATAATACCACAAAAATATACTTTTTTCAAATCCTAATAAAAATTAAAACCGACCAACAAACGAAAGAGCCAATAAATAATAGGAGTGATCAACTGCCAACCAATAAAAATAAACATTATCACCAAAAT
>WFTD01000124.1 GCA_015485755.1 Patescibacteria group bacterium
GCAGCGTCAGATGTGTATAAGAGACAGGCCTAAACAGAATATTGCTACTTTATTAGAAAAAACTAATGAGACGATAAACAAACAAAAGCGGTTTGTTGGCAGGCAGGAAAAAGCAGGAAGAGAAGATGTGTTTGTTGAGCAAGGTCCTCTGACTTTATTGCAGGGATTGTCCATAACTACTTTTGCTGACAATTTAGGCAAGCCTAGGGTTTTGCAGGTTGACAAGGATGGAACTGTTTTGGTTAGCATTCCGGCAGCGGGGCAAGTAGTGGCTTTGACTGATGATGATAATGACGGCAAGGCAGATAAAAGGCAGACAGTGCTTGCCGACTTAAACAAGCCACACGGGCTGGCTCTGTGGTGTCCTGGTGATAAATGCAAGTTGTTTGTAGCAGAAACAGATAAGGTGGTTGTATATGAATATGATTATATAACCAATCAAGCCAGCCAGAGAAAAGTGATTGCAGATTTGCCAGGCGGCGGACGCCATTGGACTAGGACAATCAAAATTGCTGAAATTGATAACACACCCCAATTGTTGATTTCAGTTGGATCGTCGTGTGATACTTGTTTTGAAGATGATTGGCGTCGGGCAAAAATTTTACGGGCAAATTTAGATGGCAGTAATTTGCGTGAGTTTGCCAGTGGTTTGCGCAACTCAGTTTTTTTAACAGTTCATCCCTTGACGGGCGAGATTTGGGCAACAGAGATGGGTAGGGATTATTTGGGTGACGAATTGCCGCCAGATGAGATTAATATTATCAAAGAAGGCAAAAATTATGGTTGGCCAATTTGTTACGGTAAAAGAGTTTATGATGAAAAATTTGGCCAAAAAGACCCTGATTTTTGCTTACAAACAGAACCGTCTTATATAGATGTTCCAGCCCATTCTGCTCCGTTGGGGTTGGCTTTTGTTCCTTTTGACAGTAAATGGCCTAATTTTTTGGCGGGGGATTTGTTGGTTGCCTATCATGGCTCTTGGAACCGAACAGTGCCGCGAGGATATAAAATAAAAAGGTTTAAATTAGATGAAAACGGGAGAGTTATAGGCCAGGGCGATTTTATTTCAGGTTGGTTGCAGCGAGGAGAATCATTGGGCCGTCCGGTTGATATTTTGATTCTGCCAGAAGGAGTTATGTATATTTCTGACGACAAAGCTGGAGTTATTTATCAAGTTAAATATAACGGTTAAAATTATGCCGGAACTTCCTGAGGTTGAAACAATTAGACTTGATTTAGATCGCCTTACAAAAAATTTACGCATAACAGATTTGCAGCTTCTAGATAGGCGAGCTTTACAGCAAACCAGTGCCCGTAAATTTTACCAACTTAAAGGTAAACAAATAAAACAATGGGACAGAATAGGCAAGTTGATGATAGTTGAACTTGCCTCGCCCCAGTTGTTTTTGCTTATTCACTTGAAGATGACAGGCCAGTTAATCTACCGTCATAATGTTGACATTATCCCTGGCGGACACGGTTTGCCTGACTGGCACGCTAATCTTCCCAATAAATACACAATTGCCTATTTTTCCTTATCTAATGGCAGTCAGTTGTTTTTTAATGATATGCGCCGATTTGCTTATTTGAGGGTGGCAACCAAGACAGAGCTGCATCAGATAAAAAATAATTTTGGCCCAGATGCAATTTCTCCTGACTTTTCTTTGCCATATTGGCTAAGTGCTGTTTCTTTGAGAAAAGCACCGATTAAAAACATTTTGCTGAATCAGAAAATTTTGGCTGGCATCGGCAATATTTATGCTGATGAGATTTGTTTTCGGGCTCGGATCAAGCCAACCAGAAAGGCTAATAAACTAACTAAGCAGGAACTTACAGCAATTTTTAGGGCGATTAAACAAATAATGCCGCTGGCTATTAAGCATCGCGGCACTACCTTTAGCGATTATCTTGACGCCCATGGTCAGCGCGGGGGCTTTGTTAAATTGTTGAAGGTATATGGCCGGGCAGGAAAGAAATGCAAACGATGCCAGAAGGGGGTTATTAAAAAGGTCAAATTGGGCGGGCGCGGTACCCACTTTTGCCCTTTTTGCCAGATTTGATATAATGGTACTCTGTGTGTTAATTATTAAAATAAAAAATATATGGACATAGCAGAAGCTAAGCTATCCTTGCCTTTTATTGGCAAAAATTTGCCAGATTTTTCTTTTGAATATTTCCAAGATGATAATTTCCATCAAGCCAAGTTGAGCGATTTTAAGGGCAAGTGGCTCGTTTTATTTTTTTATCCAGCTGATTTTACTTTTGTTTGCCCGACCGAACTTCAGGATTTGGCTAGTCATTATGATAAATTGCAAGAGCTTGGAGTTGAGGTGGTTAGTTTTAGCACCGATACAGTTTTTGTTCATAAAGCTTGGCATGATTCATCTCCTGCAATTAGCAAAATAAGTTTTCCCATGGGGGCAGATCCGGCTGGTAAATTAGCCAAGACCCTCGGCATTTATTTGGCAGATGAAGGCGTTGCCTTGCGGGCTACTTTTATAGTTGATCCTGAAGGGCAGATTAGGGCAATGGAAGTGCATGACAACAGCATTGGCCGCAGCGGCAGTGAATTGGTAAGAAAAGTTCAAGCAGCTATTTATGTGCATGAGCACAACGGAGAGGTTTGTCCTGCTAGTTGGGAGCCGGGTAAAGAGACGCTCAAACCAGGAGTTGAGTTGGTTGGTAAAATATAGTAAATTGTAATTAAAGATAATTAAGTTATAAATTATGTATAACTTACCGCAGTTGCCCTATCCATACGATGCTTTAGAGCCCTATATTGATGCCAAGACAATGGAATTGCATTACAGTAAGCATCACCAAGGATA
>WFTD01000125.1 GCA_015485755.1 Patescibacteria group bacterium
AAAAAACTGGCTTTGAAAGGCCAGCTAATTTCTGCTTGTTTTTTGATAAATTTTGCCAATGCAAAAATCAACTGGTCTTTCCCTTTGCCAGTCTAAACCAAAAGAAGTAATAACTTATTTTTGTAATAACTTGTCTCATGCTAAGAGTATAGCAAATTAACAAACAAAAGTCAATGGTCGGGGTGACCCGACTCGAACGGGCGACCTCACGCACCCCATGCGCGCGCTCTAGCCAACTGAGCTACACCCCGATACTGCCTTTATTGCTTGTCACAATTGCCAAATAATAATAAAATTAAACTATCAACAATAAATAAAAACTATGTTTCACTCTAGATTAACCCTGGTCTTTAGTTTAATATTCTTTGTTATGATTGTTGTGGGATTGGTAATATTGGCAACGATTCCCACCTCAAAAAATATGATAATGATTTTGTTAATGATGCTAGCCCTAGTTGTTAGCACTGCCTTTTATCTACCCCTGCCCTGGCAAAAAACTTTTGCCAAAAAGAATGATTTTAAGTTGCTTTATACTGCTGGTTACTTATCTAACTTAATTATCATTGTTATAACTTTTGCCGTAGCATGGTGGGAGTATAACTACCTCGGTTCAATTGGGTGGTGGTTTTATGTTATAATCATTGCCCTAACTCTTATTCATCCTGTGGTTACACTTATGCTTCAGGCTTTCTCTAAAAAATAAAACTATTTTCGCCGAGGAGGTTTTGATAGAGTCTTAATACAACTAGTGCAAACCTTCATCTTCTTGCCGTCAATAACTTTGTTCTGCAAGTTAGGGAAGCGTCTTTTTTTTGTTTGAATATTTGAGTGACTCCGGGAAGCAGCTGTTAGCACTCCCTTGCCACACATTTCACAGCGTCTTGACATAAAAAAACAATTAATAATCAATTTTTACTGAATTACAATTTAACTAAAATCGCGAAAAAAATCAAGGCCTAACACCAAAGAGGTCGCAAATCCGCGACCTCTCCAGCTTGTGGGGATAGCTCCTTTTAGGTCTTGCCGGTAACTGCTTCCCTGGTGTCCAGGTGGGTGCCCGCAGGAACAAAGCCGCTGAAAAGACCCAAAAATAAGGGAATTCTCATTGGCTCTGCCCGATATAAGGCTCCCAAGCAGTACGATTGACGAAACAAGTAACCGGCCTTCCCTCGGAGCTAATATTAGTATAGCACACCCGCCCTAAAAAGTAAATATCCAATATTAGGCTGACAACTCATCTTCACTATAAACCCAATTCCAGTCATCTTTCCGATAATCAAATAACTCCTCTTCAGTAAAAAACCTCTTAATTTCAACTTGAGCTGTATCTAAACTATCGGAAGCATGGACAATATTGTTTGACTTAGACATAGAAAAGTCGCCCCTAATTGAACCTGCTTGGGCTTCACGAGCGTTGGTTGGGCCAACAATCAATCTAACCGTCTCAATCACATCAACTCCCTCAAGCACCATTAACACAACCGGAGATGACTTCATAAACCCCTTGAGATCGTCAAAAAAAGGTTTGTCCTTGTGATGAGAATAGTGCTCATCTAAAATTTCATCTGATAGCTGCATCATTTTAATGCCG
This sequence comes from Patescibacteria group bacterium, assembly GCA_015485755.1. GTDB lineage: Bacteria > Patescibacteriota > Patescibacteriia > S139-126 > S139-126 > S139-126. The sequence continues at coordinate 1,592 of WFTD01000125.1, forward strand.
GCAATCTTTAGACCTTTTTCTTCAAAGCGAGTAATGATTCTGCCGAGCAAATTTCTCTGCAAGGCATCGGGTTTTACAATAATAAGCGTTCTTTCTAGACCTGGCATATTGTTTTATATTATTTAATTATTATTTTTTATTGCTTTTAAAAAACTTTTTAACCTTATCAACTAATTCAGACGGGGTCAAGCTAGCTTTTACCAAATAATCATCAGCTCCTAAATCTTTTCCGCGTTTAATATCTTCGTTTTGCCCCAAATTAGTCAACATTATTACTGGAATTTTTTTTGTTTTAGCGCTCTGCTTCAACTCTTTCAATACCATAAAACCATCCATCTGCGGCAAAATTATATCAAGCAAAATCAAATCGGGCTTATTCTTTTGCGCAAGTTGCAAACCAGTATATCCATCATTGGCTATATCAACTTCATAACCTTCGCTGGTAAATTTAGTTGAATACATTTGAGCTAACGATTCTTCGTCTTCCACTAATAAAATTTTTATCTTTTTGGTTCTTTTCTTGGTTGTTGACTTCATAAAAAAACCTTAACTACAACATAGCATAACAAAAAAAATTACTCTTGCCAAATAATACGACTATCGCTAACTAAATGGATTGTTCCTATTTTATCAGTTCGCAAAACTTTAATATTAAGCAAATCCAAATTCCTCAAAGTACGAAAATGAGGGTGGCCAAACTTGTTATCCTTTCCCACTGAAATAACCGCCAAGTCTGGACTAACAGCCTGAAGCCAGTCTAAATTAGATGAAGTGCGAGAGCCGTGATGACCGACCTGCAAAATGTTAGCCTGCAACGGCGCGCTTTGTTTGACTAGCATTGTCTCTTGGGCTTGGGGCAAATCCCCGCTAAACAACAAACTTACGCCATCTCCCAACTGCGCTTTTATTACCAGCGACCAACTATTGCTGTCATTGCTTGCCACTTGCTTTTCCGGATAAAGAATTTCTAACCTTACTCCATCTATCAATAAAGTATCACCTGTTTTTACTTGGTTAATTTTTGTCCCTTGGCGCTTTAAATTGCCAATCAATATGCGCCACAAATCATTTTCAACTGTCCACCGGCTCTTCCAAACCTGGCGAATTTGATAGCGCTGGCTAAGCGGAATAAAACCCAAAATATGATCCTGATCAAAATGAGTAATGATTGCCAAATCAATTACTCTTTCATAAAAAGGCAAAGCTCGTCCCACTTCTGACAAAATTGATAAATCTGGACCAGCATCAATTAAAATATTTTTCCCAGAGGGAGTTCTAATCAAAGTTGCATCTCCTTGCCCTACATTCAAAAAATAAATATGGAATCTTCCCCTGGTAAAAAATTTCTCTATTTGCGGCTGGCTGGTAAGCTGCAGCAAAATATTGCTGAAACTTAACCCCGCAATTGCAACAATAATTATAACAATCTTTTTAACACTTTCTCGCATAAGGCCATTTTATCCAATTAACTTTAATCAAAAACAAAAAGACTGCAACATACCAAATAACTATCGCTGCCAAGGGTAAACGATCTACCAATATGCTAGCCAGAGGAAAGGCGGCTAATTTTTCTGTAACCCACAGAGGATAAGATAATAGCACCTGAGCCAACCAACCAATTACTTGCCCCAAAGGAAAATAAATGAAACTGATAACAACCGCGGCAAAGCCAATCGCCATAATTGCTGGAATAACAAATAATATCAACAGATTAGCTGGCAGAGCCACTAATGAAAAACGTCCGAATTGATAAACAATCAAAGGGGCGGTCATGAAAATAGCAGAAAGAGTTGTTACCACCGCCTCTTGCAAAGAAAAAATTTTAGGCAGCCAATTAAAATAAGGCTGAAGATGAGGGGCTAAATAAATCAGGCCAGCGGTGGCCAAAAACGACAATTGAAACCCGGCATCATAGAGCAATACCTTAGGATTTGCCAAACACATAATAGCCGCCGCTATCAGTAGTATCACGCTAGTTCTAACACCACCGCCAGAATTGTAAGCAACTATTACTAGAATGCTCATCAAAGCCGCTCTCACCACAGAAGCTGACATGCCTGTAATAACAACGAAAAATATAATAACAGCAATAACAACAATGTAAGCATACTTACGGCTTACGCCTAGCCATGGCATTGCTAGCATCACCATAACAAATAAAATCATAATATTGTAACCTGACAGGGCAACAATATGAGTAGTGCCAGTTATATTAAAATTTTCCATCACCTGCGGATCAATTGATCTTTTCGCCCCCCACAAAAGTCCACCCAAAAAAGCAGCGTAAGGCTCAGCTACTAATATATTAACCCTATTTATTACAGCAGTTTTAAGCTGCAGCAATCTGGCCAGCGCTAAATTAGGAGGGTCAAATCCTATTTTGCTGACCTGAGGATAATAAGCAACCGAATATATGCCAAATAAAGATAAATATTTATCATAAGCAAAATCATCAAAGCGCGGCACTGGCTTTACTTTCCCCTGAACCAATAAAACATCTCCGTACGCATATGAAGGATAAAGCGGCAAGGTCAACAAAACTTTTCCTTGGGCTGGGTTTTGATTTACTTTCTGTACTGACAAAGTAATTTTTTGTTTTTGGAGTCGTTGTTGCGGTTCTGCTGACACCACTCCTTCTATTTCCACTTCCTGACCATTGTACCATTCTACCCTTTTCTCTGATAAAACCGGCCAAGACAATTGCCATCTCCCTACCCCGACGCTTGCTCCCACTAGAGCAATCAAAAAAATCTTCACTGCTAAAGACGGGGAAAGAAGAAATAAATATAAGAAACTAAATAAAATTAGCAAGTAAATAAAAAATAAATCAACTGTCACCTTGCTGCCGATAACAATGCCTACCAAAAAAAATGAACAAAAAATATAAACCCAATAATAAGGCTTCCAATTATTTATTTTTAATTTGTTGCCAAGCCCACCTAGCATGGTCCCTAATTATCTTGTCAGGATGATCTAAAAAATTTTTTACAGCCAAAGCAGCTCTTTTCTCTCCCCAATTGCCCAAAGCTATCATCACATTTCTCATAAACCCGCTATAACCGGTCCTTAATACAGGCGAGTTGCGAAAATAGTTGCGAAAGTCATCTTCTGACAAATCAACCAAATCAAGCAGAGCCGGCGCGACCATTTCTGTTCTTACTGGCAAATCAGACCAACTTTTTACTTTTTTATTCCACGGGCAAACAATTTGACAAATATCACAACCAAATATCCAATTTTTCATCAAAGGACGTAAATTTTCAGGAACAGAACCACGATGTTCAATTGTTAAATAAGATATGCATAACCGAGCGTCAAGTTTATAGGGAGAAGTTAAAGCTCCCGTAGGGCAAGCATCCAAACAGCGGCGGCATAATCCGCAAGTTGGAGCAGGTAAATTGCTTGGTAACTCTTCTTCTTTTTGCCAGCGCAACTGAGGCAAATCAACATCAACAATTATTTCACCTAAAAAAAAGTAAGACCCTTTGATCTGATTGATAAAGGTTGTATTTTTGCCAATAAACCCCAAACCAGCCTGACTGGCTAATTCTTTCTCCAGCAACGGGCCTGTGTCAACATAAACCCTATACTGAAAATCTCCCTTGTATAAAGCGGAAAACTCTCGGATAAAAGATGTTAATCTTTTTTTGAACCATTTATGATAATCATCATACCAAGCATAAGCAGCGATTAATCCACGGCTAGGGTCAGATTTTAATTGGGCTGGAATTTGAGCGGGACGATAAAAAACTCCGGCTACAATAGCGCTGCGAGCTTTGCCCCATAAATTTTGCCTCGGATCAAGACGCCTAGATAAATTATTCAGATACCATGTCATTTGACCAAAACTAGCCTGCCTCACCCAGTCAATAATCTCTTTCTTAAAGCCGCTCTCTTGCAACCTTACTGTTCCCAATAAATCCAATTTATATTTTTGGGCTAACTTAGATAAAAACAAAGAGGCATCCTGCATGCTATCTGTCTAAATTATTAACCTTCCATCGAAGATAACTTTCAATAAAACCCATTATTTCACCATCTAAAACTTTTTCTGGATCTCCTTCTTCATGCCCTGTGCGCAGGTCTTTTACCATCTTATATGGATGAAGGACGTATGATCTGATTTGATTGCCCCAAGCTGCCTCTTTATGCTCGCCTTTAATATTTTTGAGTTCTTCTTGATGTTGCAATTTAGACAGGTGTAAAAGTTTAGCCTTGAGAATACGCAAAGCTGTTTCTTTGTTCTGCAATTGAGACCTTTCATTTTGACAAGTAACTGTAATGCCGGTTGGCAAATGCACAACCCTTACAGCTGAATAGGTTGTATTGACTGATTGACCGCCATGACCGGATGACAAAAAGGTGTCAATCCGCAAATCTTTTTCATCCAACTCAACCTCTGCCTCTGCCAATTCTGGAATTACTTCTACCAACGCAAAGGAAGTATGGCGAGCATGATCAGCATCAAAAGGAGAAAGGCGCACCAGGCGATGGACGCCATGTTCAGACTGAAGCAATCCGTAAGCATTTTTCGCCTTAACTGCAATTGTAATTGATTTGATGCCGACCGTCCCCCCGCGAGAACTGTCTAAAATAGAAAATGACCATCCCTGTTTTTCAAAAAAACGAATATACATTCTAGATAACATTTCAGCCCAATCATGGGCATCATCACCCCCAGCACCAGCATGAATAGACAAAATAGCTGGGTTGTGATCATACTCATCCCGCAAAAATAACTCTTGCTCCAATCGCTGATACAGCCTTGCCAATTTGTCTGTCTCCTGATCAATCTCCTTCCGCAAATTGACATTTGTATCTGACTGATCTAGCTTAGCTAAAGCAAGTAAATCATTCACTTGTTTAGAGAGTCTGGTCCAATTGTCTATTTCCTCTCTCAACCAAGCTGCTTGCTGTGAAATATTAGTTGCCCGCTTTTGGTCCTGCCAAAAATCAGGTGATTGCATCAAACGCTCAAATTCTGTTAGCTTCTTTTTTTTGGCGTCAATATCAATCACTGCCAAAGCTTGTTTGACTCTTTTTTGCAGACTTTCAATTTTATCAATTGTTTCTTTCATAATTCTATCCTAACCAAGAACACAAAAAAAATAAAGCCGCCACTATTTGGCGGACTTTATTACGGGTAAACAAAATTTAATCAGTCCTTAAATTCTTCTAATTTCAACTTTACTTCTTTTTCCCTGCCTTTATGCAAAACTTTCAAGGTAATCTCATCCCCCACATTGTATTGTTGAATAAGTTTGGCTAAGCTGTTATTTTCATCAACTTTAACTCCATTAACCTCCAAAATTATATCATTTTCCACCAATCCGGCCTTATCAGCTGGACTGCCTGGTATCACCGCCAAATCAGTTGGCTTTTCCCCCTTAACAATCAAAGCGCCGTGATCAACATCCAAATTATTATCTTCAGCTATTTGTTTGTTAATCATAATATAACGCACGCCCATATAAGGCCTAACTATTCTTCCAAATTTTTCTACTGATTCTATTACTTTTTTTACTGTATTAATAGGAATGGCAAACCCAATCAATTGCCCCTCCCTATCTATAGCTGTATTTATGCCGATAACTTCTCCGTTAAGATTGACCAAAGGTCCGCCTGAATTACCTGGATTAATGGCTGCGTCAGTTTGAATAACCCCCTCAAGTCTTTCTGAACCAGCGCTGCTGCCTGCCACTATTGTTCTGCCAATGCCTGACACCACGCCCTTAGTCACTGTGTTCCTATACTCGCCCAAAGCATTGCCAATAGCAATCACCGTTTGCCCCATTTCCAATTTATCAGAGTTGCCCAATTTTACAGCCGTCAAATTTTTTGCTTTTATTTGCAAAATAGCAACATCATTGAAAGGATCGCGCGCCAATACTTTGGCATCATAACGCTCGCCGTCATTAGTCAAAACCGAATATTCAGCCTCCGTATCTCTTACTACATGTTTATTGGTAACAATATAACCGCGCTTCGCATCAACTATAAACCCTGTACCGCCGCCAATTTCTTGTTTACCTGAAGGAGGCGGAGAAGGAGAAAAACGGAAGCCAAAAGGAAAACCAAACTCAAAAAAAGGTGAATCAAACTCGTTGGGCTGATATATTTTGGATAAATCTTTAGTTATTACTATTGATACAACCGCCGGTGACACTTGTTTGACCGCGTCAATGGTGGCTTGCTCCTCATTGACTTGTACAACTCTCGGTTGCGTGGCGGAGGTGTCGGCAGGACTGCTGCTAACAAAAGGCAGATTTTCAGTAAAATTAAAAGCTGCAATCAATCCCACTGCCACACCCAAAACAGCTCCCACCACAGCAGATGTGATAGCTATAATACTTATCCTAAATGATGCTAAATTATTATCTGACATAATTTTTTACTTTAAGCTTTTTTGCAACTGCTCTAACATTTCCGGTGACAAGCGCTGTAATAATTGAGGGTCAACATTGCTTAAATCAATTGTTTGGGAGGTACCGCTACCGCCTCCTAATAAATTTTTGTACACAGAAAAAGCTGAAGTCAAATAAGGGGCCAAATACCAATAAGCCAGGAGCAAAGGTACCACGATAAGCAAAACCTTTACCCAACCCATAACTTGTTGCCAAACTAAATGGCGATTTATTTTTTGCAATAACCTATACATCTCATCCAGCTTTTCCTGATTTTCCTGTAGTTGCTTTCTTACCTCTTCCTCTAAAGAACGCCCTACTTCATTGATCATAGGCAAACGCTTAATAATTATACTTTAATTATACTTCTTCCTCTGTCCAGTTGACAAGTCAAACCTGCCACTTTCTTTCTGGCACGCCATAATAATCAGATAAATATCTGCCAATCATAAATAATAAATCAGATAATCTATTTAAATAAACAAGGGAAGTCCTCTCAACCTTATATTTACCTACCACTGCCACCACCCGCCTTTCTGCCCGACGGCATACACTTCTAGCTAAGTGGGCAATAGAAACAGCCCGATGACCGCCAGGTAAAATAAAGTTGCGCAAGGGGGGTAGGCTGTCAGCAATTTTATCAATACTTTCCTCTAGCCTGGCAATATCGTCGTTGGTTATTTTTAGTTGGGATAGTTGCGGGGCAGAGCCTGATCCAGCTGCCAATTGGCTTGATATGCTAAATAATTTAGTTTGAACCTCAACAAGAAGCTTGGTCAATTCCTTCTGCTCTGCTGTTAAATTATCAAGCAAAAGCCCCAACCAACAATTTAATTCGTCAATTGTGCCATAAGCCTCCAGTCTTATATCATCTTTTTTTACACGCTCACCGCCAAATAAATAAGAATGCCCCTCATCACCCTGTTTAGTATAAATGCTCATAATTTTATGAACATCCGCTGGTAGCGCCGCAATTCAAACATTTATAGCAAGATGCGTTGCGCACCATTATTTCTCCACAGGTAGGACAAGGTGGGGCATCAGATTGGTTGTCAAAAGTAAACTTTTCTTCCTCATCTTCTGCTGAGCTAGCGGAAAATAGTTCAGATTGTTTCATCTCTGTTTCTGGCTGGTCCTTTTTCTCTTTCTCTAAAGGATTTTCTGGTTCGTCCTTTACCGCAAGAAAACCATTGCTCAAACTTTGATCTTCTTCAACTTGTTCAATTTGTTCAACATTCATTTTTACTCCTACTGCCTCTGCTTCAGCTGGGGTTAAAAACTTAAGAGCTAACCAACGGAAAATATAATCAACAAATGATTTAGCTATCTTAATTTGCGGATTGTTAGTATATCCAGACGGCTCAAAGCGGCGGTGGACAAATTGGTTTACTAACACCTTCAGCGGCACTCCATACTGCAGAGCCAACGACACAGAAGTAGCAAAAGCATCCATTAAACCTGAAATAACTGATCCGTCTTTAGCAATAGTCACAAATATTTCTCCGGGGCGCCCATCGGGATACAGACCCACTGTAATATAACCAGAGTGGCCAGCGATAACAAATTTATGAGTGATTGATTTTCTCTCATCCGGCAATCTCATCCGTCTCGGCTTTGTTGAAACAGACGCTGGTGTGGTAACAACTTGCTGGTTAGCGTTGCTTTGACCTGACTGATCCTTTTCCTCACTTTTACTGTCTTTACTAGTGTTGAGAGGCTGAGTCCTTTTTGAACCATCACGATAAATAGCCAGCGCCTTCAAGCCCAACTTCCACCCCTGAATATAAGCGTCCATAATATCCTCAATAGTAGAATCTTTGGGCATATTAACGGTCTTGGAGATAGCGCCGGAAATAAAAGGCTGGACAGCGCTCATCATCCTAATATGTCCCATATGATGGATAAATCTTTTGCCTTTGGCTGGTTTAAAAGCGCAATCAAACACCGGCAAATGTTCGTCTTTCAAATCTGGACTGCCCTCAATTGTGTCATGTTCATCAATATACTCGGTTATCCTTTTTATTTCATCAGCTGAATACCCTAGAGATTCCAGCGCTTGCCTGACGGTAGAATTAACAATCTTCATATATCCTCCCCCTACCAATTTTTTGTATTTTACCAAAGCAATATCTGGTTCAACCCCGGTAGTATCGCAATCCATCATAAAAGCAATTGTGCCGGTTGGAGCCAAAACTGACGCCTGGGCATTTCGCAAACCAACCGTGCGAGCATGCAAAACTGTTTCCTGCCAACTGCGGCGAGCAGCCTCAATTAACTCTGGCTCAACCAGATCCTCATTAATATCGTCAACAGCGGCCAAATGTTTCTCCATAACTTTTACTACGGATTCCTTATTTGGCTCAAAATCAGGAAAAGGGCCTTTGACTTTAGCAATCTCGCCTGATTGCTGGTAGGCAGTCCCTGTCATAACCGCGGTAATAGCAGCCGCCAATGCCCTGCCTTCATCTGAATCATAAGGCAACCCCCTACTCATCAGCAATGCCCCTAAATTAGCATAACCCAATCCTAAGGTGCGATATAAATGGGAGCGGTAAGCTATCTTATCAGTTGGATAAGAAGCATTGTCAACAATAATTTCCATTGCTGTAATAAACACTCTCACCGCCTGTTGAAAGGCCTTTACATCAAAACTGCCATCATCTTTTCTAAATTTGAGCAAATTCAAAGAAGCTAAATTACAAGCAGTATCATTCAAAAACATATATTCACTGCAAGGATTGGAAGCGTGGATCTTGTCAGTATTGGCGCAAGTGTGCCACTTGTTGATTGTCGTATCATACTGCAAACCAGGATCGCCGCAAATATAAGTTCCTTCTGCAATTTTATATAAAATATCCCGCGCCTTATACGTGCCTACCACCTCGCCAGTTGTAACAGACCTGGTTTGCCATTCTTTGTCTTTAAGTACTGCTTGCATAAATTCATCTGTGACCCGAACTGAGTGGTTGGCATTTTGAAAAAAGACAGAAGTATAAGCCTCACCATCAATTGCTCCATCATAACCAGCATCAATAAGGGCCCAAGCCTTCTTCTCTTCTTTAACCTTGGATTCAATAAATTCCATAATATCAGGATGGTCAACATCCAAAATAACCATTTTAGCCGCTCGCCTGGTCTTTCCGCCTGATTTGATCACGCCAGCAAAAGCATCAAAACCTTTCATAAAACTAACTGGACCTGAAGCCTTACCGCCTCCAGACAAACTTTCATATGAAGATCGGAGTGGGGAAAGATTCACTCCGCTACCAGAACCAAATTTAAAAATCATCCCCTCTGCCTTGGCCAAATTCAATATTGAATCCATTGTGTCCTCAATTGACAGAATAAAACAAGCGCTGCACTGAGGGTGGGTATAATCATCGTCAGCTACTTTAACCTTCTTTTCTTGCTTGTCCCAATAATAACGGTTAGCTCCAGATCCTTTATCATAACGGTGAACCCCACAATTAAACCAAACGGGGCTATTAAATGTTCCGTACTGATTTAAAATTAACCAAGTTAATTCATTATAAAAAGTTTCAGCCGCCTCATCGCTTTTAAAATAGCCATCCATTTTGCCCCAATCAGTAATCGTACGGGTAACCCTGTCAATCAACTGTTTCACTGAACTTTCACGCGTACCTTTCTCCAAATCGCCATAAAAATATTTACTAGCTACGATATTAGTAGCGTTTTGCGACCAAAAGTCTGGCACCTCAATATTATCTTGGTGAAAAATCGTCTCACCATTAACATTGGTAATAGAAGCGCTTCTTTTGTCCCATTTTACTTCATCAAAGGGGTGCTTATCAGGACTAGAAAAGAAATACTCAAACATCAAACCTTGCTTTTGTTTGCTGCTTGATTGTTTGGCTGGTCTGGCTGTAATGTCTGCGCGGGCTGATGATTGGGTCTGTTTGGCTTTTTGCTCGGCATAATAGTTACGATAAGCCTCAGCTGCTGGAGCCAATCCTCTTTCCCGCAAGGCTACCTCCACTATTTCTCTAATACCTAAAGTGCTAGGCAAAGCTCCTTTTTTGATCTCTTCCTGCAGTTTTTTAATCACCTCTTCTGCCACCTTGCTTGAAATAGGATTATCGCTTATACCAACCGCCTGCAGAGCTAGGCTGATTGACCGCTTCAATTTATCTAAACTAAATAACTCTGACGACCCGTCCTTTTTCAGGATATAAGTCAAAGTAATAGGAGATGAAGTGGCAGAATTAGTGTTTGGCATAGGAGTGTGGATTAATAATAAATTTCTATTTTAATTGATTTAATTCTTGTTGGAAACTTTCAACATCCTCAAAAGAACGATAAACTGAAGCAAAACGAATATAAGCAACCTGATCAAAATTGCGCAAATGATCCATAACAATCTTGCCAATCTCTTCGCTGCTGATAGACTGTTTTTTGGTGCGCTGAATATCCCTTTCAATCTTTTGCACTAAACTATGGAAATCTTCCCGGCTAAAATTCCGTTTCTCAAGCGCCCGCTCCAATCCCCTGATCAGCTTTTCCTTTTGGTAACTTTCCCGGCGTCCATCTCTTTTTTCTACTACCAAATCCAAAATCTCCATTTCTTCTAAAGTGGAAAAGCGATGGCCGCAGTTCAAACACTCCCTTCTCCTTCTCACTGAGAGACCGCCTTGAGATACCCGTGAATCAACCACTTTGGTATTTTGATGTTGGCATAAAGGACAAAACATAATAAATACAATATATAGTGTCTGCAAGATAAATTATATCTCTATATATTGAGGTGGTCAAATATTAGCATTTTTGCTTAACAAACATAAAAAAATAAGCTAACTCTAAAGACTGTTATTGCAAAAATAATGCAATAACAGTCTCAGTCTAACAGAAAAACGACACAAGCCTGTGGAAAAACCCCCACCTATTTTGATAGTAGGCTAAAGTAGCATCAGTCACATCTAGCAAATAAAGCTACTTCAAATAAATAAGTTGCCTGCTATCAAAATAGATGGGGGTCCTTTTATATACTATCCCCAAAAATATTACATCATTTTCTTGCGGATAAAAGCAGGAATTTCAAGCTCTTCTTCTTCCTCGCTCTTTTTTTGTTCAGCTGTTTTTTTGTTGGGCAAAATTGGACGAGCGTATTTCCTGGATGGAGTTAATGGCTCTTCTTCAGTTGGTTTATCCAAATCTTTGCTGGTTATATTTAAATCCTCTTTTATTGATTCAGTGGTTTTTTTTCTTACCTGACCTGTAAATCCAGTAGCAATTACTGTTACTTTTACTTCATCATCCAAACTCTCGTCAATCACAGCGCCAAAAATTACTTTTGCGTTTGGATCAGCTGATTGGGTAATAACTGAGGCTGCCTCATTAACTTCGTACATACCAAGATCACTACCACCAGCAATAGTAAAGAGAATACCCTTGGCTCCATCAATAGACATTTCCAGCAAAGGACTATTGACAGCTGCTTTTGCCGCCTCTACTGCCCTGTTCTCTCCTGTGCCTCTGCCAATGCCCATCAAAGCTGAACCAGCTTCACTCATAATTGCTTTAACATCAGCAAAATCAACATTAATCAAACCTGGAACTGTAATAATTTCTGAAATTCCCTGCACGCCCTGGCGCAACACTTCATCAACCACAGCAAAGGCGTCAAGTAGAGAAGTTTTTTTATCAATTATTTGCAGCAGTCTATCATTGGGAATAGTGATGATAGTATCAACCTTTTCTGATAGATCTTCCAATCCTTGCTCGGCTATAAATTTTCTTTGCGCGCCTTCAAAGGTAAATGGCTTGGTAACTACCGCTACTGTCAATGCTCCATTCTTTTTGGCGATGTCAGCAATAACGGGAGAAGCGCCTGTGCCAGTACCGCCGCCCAAACCACAAGTGATGAAAACCATATCTGCTCCAGCTATAGACTTTTCTAACTCTTCCTGGTCTTCTTCAGCGGCTTTGCGTCCTAACTCAGGATCCATTCCCGCTCCTAATCCTCTGGTTGCTTCCTTGCCAATATGTACCTTAGTGGAGGCCTGATTATGATGCAATGCTTGTGCGTCAGTATTAACAGCTACAAACTCAACTCCCCTAATTTTAGAATTTATCATCCTAGTAATGGCTGATCCGCCTGACCCTCCTACGCCTACTACTTTTATTTTGGCAAAAGTTTCTACTTCTGGTTTGATTTCCATATATTTTTATTAATAGTCTAAATAAAAAATATTAGTAATTATATTTTAATAAAATAAAAAAATAATGCTAGACCACCCTGAACCATTTTGTTGTTCAGGCTAAAAAAAATATTGTTCAGACATTAAAACAAAAAAACGAGGCACTTGCCCCGAATTACAAACAACAATAACTAACTTTAAAATTTAAGGAATAAAACGGTTAAATAAACCTTTAATTGACTGGATGATATTTTTGGGCGCTATTTTCCCCAAACTAAAACCTCTGCTTTTATTCTGCGTGCTAGCAGATACTCCCCACTTAACCAACCCCAATGCTGTTGAAAAACTTAAATCATTTGCCTTATCAATTACTGAAATAAAATCGCTAGCCGTGCCAATACTAGCTGGCAGACGCAAATGCTTTTTGGCCGCCTCCACCATGCCCGGCAGCTTTGCCCCTCCTCCTGTCAAAACAGCCCCTGCCGGAAGCAAACCAGCCCGATCAATTTTTTTGAGCTCTTCATCAACCAAGGAAAAAATTTCCTCTACTCTAGCCCCAATAATATCAGCTAACTGTTTTTGGCTAATTTTACCAGTTTCCAAATCAGACAAATCGGTTAAATCAATATCATGCTTTTTGCTGGCAGCAGACGGATCACAGGTGCCAAAATTTACTTTTAGCTGTTCAGCTGTGTCAACTGAAATCCGCAAACCAATCGCAATATCATTGGTAATATGAGAAGATCCTACTGGCAAAACAGCTGCATGTAAAATATCACCTTCCTCAAAAACCGCTAAACTAGTAGTGGTGCCGCCAATATTTATCACTACCGTTCCCAGCTCTTTTTGTCTTTTGTCCAAAACTGCTTCAGCGGTAGCTAATATTCCCAAAACTAAATCATCAATATCAACGCCAGTTCTATAAATACACCTGGTTAAATTATTAATTTGAGTAGATAACCCTTGAATAATTTGAGCGTCAACCTCCAGCCTCACTCCTGTCATCCCTACTGGATCTTTTATGCCTGGTTGGTTGTCAACTACAAATGAACGCGGGATAACATGAATAATTTCATAATTAGGGGGTGATGCCACTGCTTGAGCAGCTTCAATTACGCGATCAACATCATCATCTCTAATTTCACCATCAGCTCTGCCTACTGCAACCACTCCCCGACTGTCCTGGGATATAATATGAGGCCCTGAAACAGAAACAAACACACTCTCAATTGGAAAACCCGATAATCTTTCCGCCTGTTCTAAAGCTTGGGAAATAGAAGACACCGCATCCTCAATACTATTTACCACTCCTCTATTTACTCCTTCAGCTGGACTTTCTACTGCCGCCATAACATTCAACCCGTCTTCTGTTACTTGAGCTACTACTATCCGAACAGCTGTTGAGCCAATATCTAAACCGCTAATAATAAAATCTTTACTCATAATAATGAAGTAAATTAAAGATATCTTTATTTAGTATACAATATTAAATAATATTACTCAAATAAATAAGGCCAAAAAATTATAACACCGATAATAGCAGCAATAGTCGCTGCTATTAACACAGCTCCTGCCAGTATGTCTTTTATAACTTTTACTTGCCCGTGAAAACGCGGATGGATAATATCAACTACTTTTTCTACTGTTGAATTTATCAGTTCTAATGACAATACCATACCAATCAATAACACTATTACAATCCACTCCCACTTAGACAGTCCTGCTGCAAATGACAAAACAATTACTGCCAAAGCTGCGATTGATTGAATTTTAAAATTTTTTTCTGTTTTCAAGACAAACCAAATCCCCCCACCTGCCCTTTTTACGCTGGTCAAATATGATTTAAGCATATTTTTTATGCAAATAAAGCAAAATTTTATCCTCCATTGACTTCATTTGGCGAAATTGATAATCAGTATGATGATCATAGCCCAATAAATGCAGCACTCCATGTGTCAATAACCACAAGAACTCTTTCCGCCAGGTAGTCTTTTTTTGCCTGGCAAGTTCCAAACACTTGTCTTTTGATATGACAATTTCCCCCAGATCATCCCCTTCCACATCAATAAATCCTTGCACCTGCCCCGGAAAAGCAAGGACTGTGGTTGGCTTGTTCTTGTTGCGATAAATCCGATTGAGTTTCTTTATTTCCTGGTTGCCGACCACGGCTAAACTCAATTTAGCTGACTTAATCTCAGGCTTGGCCCGACGCACGATATAGCCCACAATCTGCTTTAATTTCTTTTGGGATAAATCAAAGGGTTGGGTCGTATAAAAATCCAATTCAATAACCATAATTATTTTACCTCAAAACTACGATAAACCATCTGCCAAGTGGTGAGATAATCAACTCTATTTTTTAAACCAGAACCATATACAAAAATATAAATTTTACCGTCAATAGCTAGATAAAAAGTAGAATTATCCAAAGATCTCACCCCCTTGTAAGAACCAACCTCCTCCTCTCTGATCTTACCCGCTGAAATATCAGGCACCAACTGCAAATACCACTCTTTGGCTGACAAATTATCAGGATTGTCTTGACTGTAAATTTGAATAAAATCAGTTTGATCTGTCTGAATAATAATTGACCCTATCCCCCTGCCTTGGTCGGTAGGATACAAAACACTAAAAGCATCCCCGCTATCTTCAACTGTTTTGGTCGTTACCTCCCAGCTTGCAGGATAAATAAATTTAATATTATCATTTTCAAATAACTTCACCAGTCCATCTTGCAACAAAGTGCTGGTAGATATGGGGCTATAAAAATTTAACACTTCTGTTCCATCTGGATAACCATCTCCGTCAGTATCACTGTTATTTATACTAGAATTATACAAAAATTCCTCCTTATCAGTCAGTCCATCATTGTCACTATCAATTGATGACTGCAGAGGCATTTCTACCTCTGGCTCCACTTGCTCATTGGTTGTGCTTTTGTCTTGTTCAGTGGTGGTATTATTATCTAAATTTTCATTATTTGCCAAATTGGACAAAATAGTAATTTTTTCTGATGGCAAAGCATTAAACTCAATGCTGATTTTGTTGTTAACAATATCAAGTTTAGCGCCTTTAATAAACTCCCATTTATCGGCCGATACCTGCCTGGCCAAACGCAAGCTATTTTCTTGTTTGGCAGTCAAATTATCAGGCTCAATATAGGCAAATTCAAACTTAGCCGGCTTGGTAAAGGTAACCTTATCTTTGCCTGGCAAAACAAAACTATAAATAGCTCCAATCGCCTGCCTGCTTTTGCCTTGGGTCTGTTCTGGCAGTAAAGAAAATACTTGCAAATTGTCAGCAATCTCTGAATCATCAGCGGCAAAAGTAATAGTAACACTACCAATTTCTTCCCCACTAGAATTTTTAGCTGTAAATTTAACAATAACAGGGGGCTTGGCCTCATCAGTTTGACCAGCCTGACTGTCTGGAGGTGGAGGGATATTAATGCTGACCTCATCCTGAGGTTGTTCGGTCTTACTTCCCTCTGTATAAAAGAAAAACCAGACTGTCAGACCAATGCCGACAACTACCAAAAAAATTATAACATAGATAAACCAAATAAAACCTCTGCCCGATTTGGCTTTATTCTCTACCACCGGCAAAAATTTTTCCGGCATAGTATAAATTGGCGTATTTTCTACTTCCGGCGGCAAAACCAAGGCAGCAGCTGTAGTTACTTTGCTTTTTTTCTTGCCAAATATCATATCTTAATTGGTTTGCGGTTTTTGTGGAAAAAGACGACCCTCACCCTTGGGATTGTAACCATTTCTTACTTCTTGACCATCCAAATAACCATCACTATCAGTGTCGGGATTGAGCGGATCGGTCTGATACACTTCAACCTCTTCACGATCCAAAAGGCCATCACCATCCGTGTCAGCATTATTTACAGCTGTGCCCAACTTAACCTCCTCTTCATCAAGCAAACCATCACTGTCAGTATCTGTTCCTGGTTTAACATTCTCTTGACTGACAGCAGGAGTACTGTTGTCGTCAATATTATCAATAACTTGCTGTTGGGCTTTCTCCAAACTTTTATCCAGATTTCTTTTTTGCCAAAAATTATAAACACCATACCCTCCACCGATCACTATCGCGGCGCCAATTACTACCACAATAAACTTAACAAAGGCATTTTTTTTTCTGCCGCTCTCTTCAGTTTGTAAATATTGATTGGAAGTCGGAGGAGATGAAGACGGTGAAGTGTCAACACTAGATGGAGGAGGAGCTATATCAGCTGTACCAGCAAAAATATCCTCAGGCTCTTGCTTGGTCTGGCTGGATGAAACTGATCCTTGAGTTGTTCCAGTGGGCTGCTCTGCCGGTATATTAACTGGCGGTTGGTCTGTTTTTTTGCCATTACTCTCTCCAGCTGATGAATTTTGCTTAATATCATCAAACATAAAAAAATGATTAAGAATAATAACCTCTCTTTATCATATCATAAAAAAAATTTTTTACCACTTACATTTTGCCCGGACCCTTGGGATTATAACCATTCAGCACCTCTTCTCCATCCAAATAACCATCTCCATCAGTATCGGGATTGAGCGGATCAGTAAAATATCTTTTCACTTCCCAATAATCAAACAATTTGTCCTTGTCAGTATCTTTGGTCAAAGGATTGGTCTTCCATGCATAAATTTCTTCCCCGTCAGGTAAATCATCATAATCAGAATCAATATTATTGGGATCCGTGCCAATTTGCTTCTCAATTGCATCATCAACGCCATCGCCATCCTCATCAATTTTTTTTCTCACTGATTTAACCGCAACTAAACCATCCTTATCACCAGCAGTTACAACTTCTGACTCTTTGTTTATAACTGTTGGTTTATTAGCAGTCACTTGGTTTTGCCGCTGGGCTGGTTGACCTGTCGGCTGCTGGTATTTGTCAGGTTTTAACCAAAATACAGTTACTGCCATTCCGCCAATAATAACTACTATGCCAACCACCAACAAAATGATGGCCTTTTTTTCATTAAGTTGCGCGCTTTGCTTAAAATTCATAAATTATGATAATGCAAAATCTACATTGCCATTACTTCTGTGATACCTCTCCACTGCCACTTGGCGGCGGTTTGCAAACATTACTATTATACAAACATGTCAATCCTTCACAGCACTCTACAGCTGATGAACATGTCTCACCTACATTTTTGCAACCACCTGATGGAGGGGAAACGCTGCTGCCAGTATAAATATAAGTAACATTGGAATAATCAGATGACCAGCACTGGTTAACAGCCTTCACCCTGTAAAAATAAGATGTATTTGAATTAACATTGCTATCCGTATAAGTAACCGTACTGCCGGAAGCTGGGCTAGGGCCAATAGTTGCTATTTCACTCCATACTCCGGATGAATCTTGCTTTCTTTCAATAACAAATCCATCTTCATTGGTAGCATTGTCAGTCCATGTAAGGGTGACTTCTGGCGATGAATAAGAAGATGTTAAACCTGAAGGAGCTTCAATGCCATCGCCCACATTATAAGTCTTAACATCGCTATCGCTATCACCATAAATATCATTAAAATTAACACCAAACTGATGGCTGTTGTTGCTTACCGGCGGATAGGTAAAATAATGAATTCCGCTTGATTGGTTGTCAGCTCCGCCAACAACACTGCCATCAACCAAAAATTCCAAATCTCCCTCTTGGTTAATTTCATACTTAATCATCACTTGATTGGTAACGCAAGCATTGTCAGCCGGGTCCAAAATAGACACGCTTGCCGGAGCGGTGTAAGTATAGGTTATGCTATCGCTAAAAGTGCCATTACTATTGCTTAAAATAATTTTCAGCTCATGCGGTCCTGGCGATAGATTGGTAAATGTGTATGAGTAAGAACCAGCGTTATATCCAGTTGTATAAACAATATTACCATCAACGCTATGTTCTACTGTTCCACCTTCAGATAAATCATAATAAACAGTTACGCTGCTGCCGCCGCTAGAATTGTCGGGCGGATTGGTAATGGTAACATTAGGGCTGTCGGGCACACATTCATTATTCTCCAGATGATATCCAGGATTACAATCAACCACATAACACGGGCCTGTCCATTGCAGTGTGTCCAGATCACAATTATTAAAAATACCACTGCCGCCCGGAACAGAACAACTGCGGTCAGCATTAGGATCGCACCATACTGGTTGGCATTGTCCATCAATCAATCCATAACCAGGGTCGCAAACAAAATTAGAACAATCACTCAAACAAGTGCTATTAGGGACAGTTCCATCAATTCCGTCACAAACTTCATTACCGTTGACAACCCCATCGCCGCAATACCCTTGGCAATCAGCTAAATCAACCCCACTAGTATCAAAAGTACAGCTTGAATTACAATCAACCAATTGGGGGGAGTTCCAGGCATAATCACCATATTCAACTTGGCAAGCATCAACTTGCTGGCCGATTTCACACTCCTCGCCTAGAGACGGCTGAACAATACCATCTCCACAAAAACCAGAGCTAGAATAAACATTATCATTGCAAAAAGCATCAACCGATTCAACATTGTTAGGCAAATTTCCCCATTTGCCTGACATTTCCAAGTAAACGCCCAATCGATAATCATTTACTCCATACAAACGATATTGATAAATAGATGAACCAGTCGGACATAAAAATTCTTGGGTATTTTCATTCCAGCAAGTTTCAGTATCATAATTAGGGTCGCATTTGCTTATGCATTTCTCATCAACTCCGCAATCGCTATCAGTAAAGCAAGCATCACCTGACTTATCACAACTGCCAGCAAACTCATTAATCGGATCAATTGCCAAGCTTCTGCCAAGCGCATTGCCTAAAGTTGACTGCCAAGACGGCCAACGGCTATTAGTCATTCCGGCAATATAAGTACCGGATGACAAAGACGGATAAAAGCCAGTGGCGTCTTTGTAAGTTTCAACTGCTTCCTTAATGGTGGAAACATCTGCCAATCTAGTCAAATCCCTTCGCACTGCCTTTTTTTCATCAGCCGTAAAGGTGAAGAACCTAAAATTATTAACTAACTGATTGAAAATATCTATATTCTCCGGGCTGGATAAATCATTGTAAGATAGGACATAAATGTACGTTTCAATGGTAGACCCATTCTTCGGTCCCATAATATAAACTGAATTGCCATCTTGCATTGCCGGAAAACCGTCAACCTCAAACTCGCGCGGATTTCCTTTGGGGAATGGCCTTTGTTGGTACCAAGCATAAGGAGAAAGCCTTTCTGGATTTTCATAAATACGTAACCCAATAACATCTTCGGGCACTTGCGCTATTGCTTGTTTTTGCCATAATCCTTGAATGAAATTTTTAAGTTTTAACCACGACAGCCTAATCAAGTCAGGCAAAGACGAATAGGAAACATAAAATTTAACTGAAGAGCCGCCAGCCGGACTGGAGCTGCCAGAGCCTCCCCCCTGATTGCTGTTTGCGCTCCCAACATAAGTAAAGAAATACTCCCGCTTAAGATCTGGATCGTCATCAGTAGGAGGGGTCAAAATTGAGCTAGACGGATCAGACAGGGGTAAAAGCAAATCATCCCCGCTATTGCCTCGGCAATACTTCATTTGAAAACCAAAATCACTATCTTCCATTGGCGCCGGATCAGGCCAAGGATTTTCACACAACCAAACTTCAGCCTCTGCCAAACCGCTAACGCTTTTACCAACCGTAGAAGGATTATTGTAAGTATCTTCACTTATTGTAGCTGTAGCTTCAAGTTCAGCTATGCCATTTTTATTATTAGCCTGCACTACTTGCTGATCAGTGGTGGTTGGGCTCAACAATTCTACTGCATCATCAGGATCATCCTTGGTCCATCCCCATACCCAACTATAAATGCCAGCTATAGGTGAAATTGGCTCTCTTGAACCATTGGAATAAGAATAAGCTGTAGCCAAATAAGTATACTGTTCCTGAGCCTGAGTGAATAAATAATAATCTGGCGTAATATCAACCTCATCAAGTAAACAAATGTTATCTCCTGTTGTAAATGACCAAGTTACATCATTGGTCATATTCTGCCCGTGAATGCTCTTAACATCTTTAGAAATGGTTACATTATACAAGCTTGAAGCAGCCAGCGGCTCAGACGGATAAAAACGCCCAACTGTACACCCCTCTCCATTAAAACTATTCAAACAATTGCCATCTCCTTCTTTTACATCAAAAGCATAAACTGTTCCGCTGACCGATGGTGTCAAGGCAAAAGTTGATATGGAAATTGTATCTTTATTCATTAATTGATCAAAAGTAACCTCAATAATAGCATTGCGGCAAATATTAGTAGCGCCATCAACCGGCACTGTACTAATTACACTTGGCGGCGGGTAATTAGAGGAAGTACCTGAGTCAACTTTTACCACTGAATAATCGCTCAAAGATGAAGAAGGCTCAACTGCCGTAATATTGGCAGTGCCATCAAGCTGAGAAGTTACTTGCTGCACTGGATCAACCAAATTGTCATTATCGCTGTCATCGCTAGTTACAGTGGCAATAGTAGCATCACTGCTTGACCAAGACCAATTATAAGCCCAGGGGTCAACATAATTATTACTGCCGCACTGTTGGTCGCTTCTTGTCCTAGCATTAATCTGCTTGGTTTGGTTTAAAGCAGAAAAATTGATCGGATCAGGAATTGTCTCAACCTCTGTCACTTGACAATTATTTGAACCAGTAGAAAAAGTCCAACTAAAACTATCATTTGTGCCATCACCGTCTCGATCATAATTTAAATTATTGATTGAAGTGCCAGTAGCATTCACAATGCTACTATCCAAAATAACACGGTAAGATGTGGCTGCAATTAGGCTGGGATAAGAATAAAACTCAGTGCTGTCGCTACTAAAACTGATAGTAAAAGACGGTTCTGGACCAAAAGTAGTACAAGCAGAATCATTGCATGGCAAAATATCAACGCTACTATCATTGACTGAAGACCTGTCTAACGCTTGGCTAAAACGTGCTCCCACTTCTGAATTAAGACAAGCCGAACCGCAGTCAGGCCAATAATCAGTTACCCTAAAAGAATCGCTGCCAGAACCAGTAGAGCCGTCAGAAAACTCACATACACAACTATTGGCACCGCAAACCAATCCTGGAGCACAATTGTTGCTATCTGGCACACAGGCAAACAAATCGTTGCTGCAAGGCTGGCCAACGCCGCAAGATGCATCAAACGGCAAAGCATTACTCATTTGGCCGTTAGTAGTTACAAATACATCTCCATCTGTAGTTCCTGTGGGAACCTCAGTCTTTATCTTCTCTGGACTCCATAAAGTAAAAGCGTCTGCTTCAGCCCAAACAGTGCTAGCGCCTGCTGTAAAAGTAACATTATTGCTCACTGTGGCATAATTGCTAGTTGGCGGAGCTGGATCGTCTCCCAGCCTTACCCCCGTCAAAGTTACAGCTGTGCCTGCCTGACCACTCGTATAGCCACACCCCTGGGCAGGTGAAATTGAGTACAAACAAGGACCATCATAAGCGCCGGGTTGATTGATATTAAAAGGAGATTGATTGCTAATTAACGAACCCAAATTAGGATCATTGTAAGTTAAAGTAACCTCTGTCATTGCCTCGCCCATACCTAAGCTATCGGGCACGGTAGAAATCAAATAATCTGTACTAGAAGAATGAATAGGGGCTGGCAAACCGCCAATAGTCAAGCTGGGAGTGGCTGGATTGTTAGCCGTTCCCAAGAAACAATAACCTTTAACAGTTAAACATTGCCCTGCTTGCCCCTCACTGGGCGAAAGAGAGGTAATATAGGGGGCACAAGCGCAAGTTTCAGGTGTGGATACATTAAAATCCCATTGTTGACCCAAAGTTGATCCGTTTGTGTCAATCACTAAATCAGTAGTTACATCAACATAGTATCTGGTATTAGCAGAAAAAGAATTATCTGGCACAAATTCAAAAGTTTTAAAGCCGGTGGAAATATCATCATCATCATCTACCACCTGCCAAGTGCCGCCATTCCCCCTCACTTGATAAGGCGGTCCGGGCGGATTGAGCAACGAGGGATTCATTGCAGCTGAACCAAATAAATTACCATTCTCATCTGTTATAGTGATAGCAACTTCTTGATAATACATTGAGGTATTGAAAGTTATTGAAACCCGCGTATCAAGGCATACATTATCACCGGTGGGATAATAACTAGCCACTCCCGGAGCTCTATCATTGGTTTGGAATTCCCAGGTAACCGGACTTTGCATAGGATTGCCGCACAAATCCTCTACATTGGCAACTGTCAATCTATACCAGGTAAAAGGTTTCAGTTGCAAATAATCAAGCAAAGAAAAATTAAAACCGTTCTCATATACCCTGGCTTCCAAATTGCTATTGGAGAAAGTATAAACTACCTGACCGCCTTGGCCATCAAGCTCCTCTAAAATGACATTGCCTGTAATTGGCGTAGATGTCCCCGTGATAACTGTAGTTGCGTCAATTGGCTCAGAAAAACCAACTTTAAAAATAGGCCAGAGCGAAACATTGCGATCTGGGTAGGTTGGATCAGTCTGGTCAAAAATTGGGTAAGAGGTGGTAATATAAGGAGCGTCAGTATCATTGTCTGTCCCGGTAGTAAAATCCCAGACCAAATAAGTAGACTGTTGGTTGCAACCAACACCGACATCACAACCAGTTAAAGTCAGCGAGCTTAAGTCTTGCAAAGGGGCAGAATTTCCCTGGCGAGGATAATAAACACTATAACTTGTATTGGGGTCAAAAAACTGATCATGCTTAAAAATAACGGCATTGCCAGCTGTTTGCCAATAGCCGCCAAAAACTTGCCCGCTACTATTGTTCCTAACATAAAGCTGCCCGCTAGAAGTAGCGTTGCTTACTGACTGCGGATCTACCGCATTGTTAAATAC
>WFTD01000126.1 GCA_015485755.1 Patescibacteria group bacterium
CCATAATATAGAAGTTAGAGTTAATAATAAATATTATTTATTTAAATTATGCCACTTTTAATGTTTTAGTCAAACCAATTGACAACTGCGGGGTAGTTTTTTTAGGATAAGATAATATGTACATTAACAATACAAATAATAAGAGGAGGTTTGCAATATGGAAGATAGACAGATTATGCCAACTTTTTGGCGAGAAAAGGGGGATTTAGAATTGGTAATTGATCAGATGGAGAGTTTACGACCCCAAGTAATTGATGCAAGTAAAGTTACAATTGACGGCAAGCGTAAGAGTAGAATTTTTCAGGATGAATGGCATTTATTTTTGATTAAGATTGAAGGGTTATTTACTAAAGAAGATAAGTTTCGTTTTGGTAGTTTTTTGCGCCTCTATCTAAGCAGTGATGATATTATAGAGGTATTTAGAAGGGTAGATGATCAAAAAATGAAGCAAAGAGTGGTGGGTATAATGGCGGTGGTATTATTTTTGATAGGGTTTGATATTCCAGTGCCAAAGGAGATGTGGGATTTTATAAAAGAAAAGACAGCTGATACTGAGATAGATTTATTTATCTTCCACAACTCCAAAAACGCAAACAGAAATAATAAAAAAGGAGGAGATGTGATGCGAAAATTTATTGAATTGGATAAAAAACAGCAGGGGGTAGCCGCTGCTTTGATGGCTTATGCAGGCAGGATAGATAAAGGGAGGCGAGTCCCTGCTAAAGTAGAAGATTATACTATTTATGAATGGGCGGGAAAAGTTGACAGTGAGATGGTAGTATTTATTATTGATTATTTGAGAAATAAACCAGTGGAAATTATAGTGGATGAGAATGAGGTGAGGCTTATCCTAGGGCAATTGGAAAAGGTGCCAAATTTTATTATTAAGGATACGGATGGTACTTTATGGGTGAATACGCAGAAAGAGTTGAGTCGGGCCGTGATTGTCGAGGGTAATTTAGGTAAAGATGAGGTGGAAAGTCAGGAAATTGGCAGAATAGCAAAAAGAAGGGGCCGTTCTCCTGTTGTTAGAGAAAAAATATTTCCTCTCTTGCGCCAGTTTTTTATTCAGTCGTCAAATTTCCAGAAAGGTGTTCACATTGAGCATAATGGCCAAATTTTTTATCTTCTGGGAAAGTGGGGTGATTTTAAGGATGAACTTCTGCGTTTTTTAATTGATCAAGGAGTAAGGACAAGTCTCACCATGACCTACCAGTATTTGTGGAAATTTTTGCCTGTTGCTGGTGATCTTATAATCAATGAAGGTAGGAAGTATTTTGTGGCTAAGATTGATGAACATAGTTATCAGCAGAAAGAAAAAGTGGAGGCATCTGAAGTGCCGGAAGAAGCGGTTCAGCCAGAGGCAAATAGAGAAAAGTTAGGCGAAGAAGGCAATTTGCCCATAAATGCAGGAGTATCTGGTGATGGTGAGGATAATAGAATATCCGCTATCGCTGCCCTTATTCAAAGCCCAGAAGAAGAATTTTTGAAAGGGCTGGCTCAGTTAACCTCTGTGGCAGCGGCGCGTTTGCTGGAAATTGAGGGAGGGAAAGAATTAGCTAAGGAGTTATCTGGTTTGTTTGCTAGAATTGTTGATTTGAACAGTCGGCGGGGGGAAGCGGTCAATGGGTAAATTGCTTAATATTGATCAAATAAAAAGATTTTTATCTTCAACCAGGAATAGTTCAAGCCATAAATTGCTACATCTCAAATTTATGACACCTCTTACTATCGGTGTTTTAGAAAGAGAAGTAGACATGGAGCTAATCGTAGCTTATAGATTTAAACATAAAAAATGGTTAATGCAGAGGTTTGGTTGTTCAGAAGACAAGCTTAATTTCTGGTTTGAGGTAGCTCTTTATTGTTTGGGCTATAAAGGTAAATTGCATCAGGAGGCAATAAACGCAGGAAAGAAGCTGGTTGATTTATACAATAACTCAAATATGAAAAGAAGTAGGTAAAGCACCTACTTTTTTAATTGTAAATTTTAATCTTAAAACAGAAGAGTTATTTGATAATTTTTATTTCCACATGATCTTCCAGCGGTGGAACTGACTTGACCCAAGCAGGAGTAAAATGTACTTTGACTGATTCCACTCCCTTGATAGAGAGAAAATATTTTTCAACATCTTGTTTAGCAAAGCCAAGAATGTCTTCCACATTGTATAAATCATCAAGTTTGGTTGCAGCTATACCCTCAACATACATCTGTAGAGTAGCAGAACTGCCATCATCGTTTGCCTTGACCAAGGTCAAATTTATGCTATCAGGATTAAAACTTAGATATTCTAAATTACTCGGGGTATTTAGTTTAAGGTTATTTTCAGCAGTTTGTTTTAATTTGTCTTTATCAACAGCCACGCCAACAACTCTGGCAGTAATAGTGAGGGTGAATGAAGGTGATACCTCACCAATTTTTTTATCAAGTTCAGTTGAGAGAATATAACTTTTAACTACCACTTGTTTGTTTTCGTCAGTTAATTCATCTCTCATTTCTTTTTCTATTAGTTGTTGAAGTCTTTGTTTGGCCTTTTCTACGTCAGTAGCTGTTATATAGTTTTCTGTCTGTGTTGTTTTTGACATTGGCTGATTTGATACACCATAAATTTTATCTTGCAAGCCTTCCCATAATCCCGGAATAGTAAAACGTGTAGGACCAATTTCATAATCAGACCCGGGTTGATCTGCTTCTACTTCCACATCTATTTTCCCGCCTGGCGGAACAACAACAGTTTTGGTCAGTCGGAACAGTTTGCCCCCAGGGGAGAGGAGTCTGGTGGTGGCAATGAGAGTTTGGGGGCGGGAATAATTGTTGATAATTGTTACCATGCCTTTGGCTTTTACTTTTTTTTCTCTCATTCCTGAAGCTGAAAATTGGTCGCCAATAGTTTTGTTTTTTACAAGCACTTTTCCTGGCAGGATATTTGAGCCGGTTAGCGTGGATGAGATTGACGGCAAGATTTCAATCTCAACTTGAGTTGATATTGGTTGCTTTTTGGGGGAGAGGTAAATAGTAGCTTTGGCTAGCGCAAAATAACTGATAATAAGTATCAAAATAACAGTAATAATAGCAAAGCCAACGGCAATTTTTTTGTTGGTGGGCGATATAATTGGTTGCTTTTTAGTCGTTTTTTTACGTTTGGTTTTAACCATAAAATTGTTTTAAAGTTAGCTCAATTTGCCGGTGGATATATTCATTATAACTAATTGAGAAATTAGTGGCAATTTTTTTAATGATATTTTGTTGCTTGATGACGATAAACACTTGATAGGGGCCTGGATTGGTGTGAAATATTTTTTTGAGATTTTCAATAAATTTGGGTTCAGCCCGAGCTGGAATTTCCAGACAAATTTTGTTGTCTTGGCGTTTTATTACAAAAGATGATTGTTTGGTTTGATTGGGGTTGTTTTGGAGGAATTTATTTAAATCTTTGGTATTAACAGAACGGGCCTCTTCTGCCAGTATTTTTATCTCTCCATCTTTATCAGAGACTTTTCCTTTGATAATAACAATCATACCTTCCTGCCAGATGGGTCTGGTTTCTTTGAGTAGCTTAGGGAAGACTAACGCTTCTACTGATCCAGTTTCATCTTCTACGCCGACAAATAACATTGATTCAGCTGATCTGGTTATAATTCGCTGAATGTGAGTGATAATTCCAATAATCTTGATATTGCGGTTTATATAATTTCGGCTATCGCGGCAAGTAGTGAAATTGTAAGATTTTAACCTTTCACTAAGACCTTTGAGGGGATGGGAGGTAATATATAGCCCCAGCATTTCTTTTTCCCAGTTGAGTTTTGTTATTTCGGAAGTATCGGAGCTAGCAGTGAGGTTGAGAGGGGGAGGACCGTCCTGAGTCAGGCCAAACAGAGTTGTTTGTTTGGAGGCGCGAAGGTTTTTGGCATTTTTATTATATTTTAATAGTAATTCAAGGTTGGCCATCATTTGTCCGCGTTGGCCAAGTTTATCCAAAGCGCCGGCTTTAATAAGCGATTCAAGTGATTTTTTGTTGAGATCTTTGTCGTGGATGCGAAAGAGAAAGTCAGCCAATGATTTGTAGGGGCCGTTTTCTTTCCTTTCCTTAACGATTGCCTTTACCACATTGGCGCCAACATTTTTGATGGCATTTAAGCCAAATCTGATCAGCGGTTTGCCTTGTTTTATTGATTCAGCCACCACCGTAAAAGTTGAAAAACTTTCATTGATATCAGGCGGAAGAACTTCAATTCCCATTTTGCGGCATTCTTCAATTTCAATTGCCACTCGGTCAAAGTTGTCCAAATCAGAAGTGAGCAAAGCTGCCATAAATTCGGTAGGGTAGTTGGCTTTTAGATAGGCGGTGTAATAGGCAATTAAAGCATATGAAGTAGCATGAGCGCGATTAAAGCCGTAACGGGCAAAGGGCAATATAAACTCCCAGATTTTTTTGGCGGTTTGTTTGTCAATGCCATTTTTTATCATTCCAGTTATCATCTTTTCCTCTTGGGCGTCAAGCAGTTCTTTTATTTTTTTGCCTACTGCTTTGCGGAGAACATCGGCCTCAGCATAGGTAAAGCCAGCCAGATCTCTGGCAATTTGCATAATCTGTTCTTGGTAAACGGCAATGCCATAAGTTTTTTCTAAGATTGGTTTTAGTTTGGGGTGGAGGTATTTTATTTTTTTGCGGCCATGTTTGCCGTCAATAAAGTCTTTGATGAATTCCATTGGACCTGGACGGTATAGAGCAACCATTGCAATAATATCCTCCAATTCAGTTGGTTTTAGCTGTTTGAGATATCTTTTCATTCCACTAGATTCCAATTGGAACACTCCCGTTGTTTCACCGGCCTGCAGAAGAGCAAAAGTTTTTTTGTCAGTTAAGGGGATTGAGTTGATTTCAATATGCTCGCCGTGAATTTTTTCAATAATTTCAATTGTATTCTCAATAATTGTTAAGTTTTTCAAACCCAAAAAGTCCATTTTAAGAAGCCCTAGACTTTCAACTGAACCAAGCGAGTATTGGGTGACGATATCATCTTCACTAGTGGCTGAATATTGCAGAGGGACAAAATTGGTAATTGGCTCTGGCGTGATTACAACACCGCAAGCATGGGTAGAGGTGTGCCTGACGCATCCTTCTAGTTTTTTGGCATTGTCTATTATTGCTTTTGCTTCTGGTTCGTTTTCATATTTTTCTTTTAGTTCTGGTACCAATTTTAGGGCGTCATCCAAACTGGTAAACATTGGTATGAGTTTGGCTAGCTGATCGCAGTAGCTGTAAGGTATTCCCAGGACCCTGCCCACATCTCTCACCACTACCCGAGCGGCCATTGTCCCAAAAGTAATGATTTGAGCCACATGGTCATGGCCGTATTTTTCTGCAACATAGCGGATAACTTCATCACGGCGAGTATCAGTAAAGTCAAGATCAATATCAGGCATAGAAATACGGTCAGGATTGAGAAAACGCTCAAAGATCAAGTCATATTTAATCGGGTCAATATCAGTTATATTGAGCAGATAAGACACTAGAGAGCCTGCGGCGCTGCCGCGGCCAGGGCCCACCACGATTTTGTTTTGTTTAGCCCAGTTAACAAAGTCTTGCACAATTAAGAAATAGGACGCAAAACCAGTTTTGTTGATAACAGATAATTCATATTCAAGCCTTTGTTTGATGGCAGGGTCGTTTTCTTTGCCGGGGTAGCGTTTTTTTATACCAGCTAGACATAATCTTTTTAGCTCTTCTTCTGGAGTTTTGTCGCCTTCAATATGATAGTGGGGGAGAAAATATTTCCCCATCGTTATTTCTATGTTGCATTTTTCCGCTACTTCAAGAGTGTTGCTTATAACTTCAGGATGTTGAGAAAAATCTTGCTTCATTTTTTCAGGCGAACGGAAAGAGAAATCATCAGCCAGATAACTCATTCTATTTTTATCAGTTTTTTTGCTTTTGGTTTGTAGGCAAATAAGAATGTCATGCGGTTCGCGGTCTTCGTATTCAATATAGTGGACGTCATTAGTAGCCACCACTTTAATATCAAGCTCTTTTCCCAAAGCAAATATTTTTTCATTTACTATTTTTTGTTCAGGAATGCCAGGGTGATGCTGAACTTCCAGATAAAAGTTGTCTTTGCCAAAGACATTTTGATATTTTGCAATTACTTCATATACTTTGTCCGGCTCTTGGCTTAAAATCGTTTGAGCGACTTGCCCCTTGAGACAGGCAGATAGGGCTATCAATCCTTCAGAATGCTTTTCTAGCAGCTCCCAGTCAAGGCGAGGTTTGTAATAAAATCCTTCCAGGTGGGCGGCGCTGGTCAGTTTGATAAGATTGCGATATCCAATAGTATTTTTGGCCAAAAGAACTAAGTGGTAATATTTGCTGTCTAGGCGAGGCTGTTTGTCAAAGCGTGAGCGAGGAGCTAGATAAGCTTCCATGCCGATAATGGGTTTTATCTCCGCTTTTTTGCATGCTTTATAAAATTCAACAGCTCCATACATCACTCCATGGTCAGTGAGAGCGAGGGCGGGCATATTGTATTCTTTGGCTTTATTTACCAAATCATTTATTTTGGCCAGTCCATCCAAAAGAGAATAGTGGCTGTGAGTATGGAGGTGAACAAAACTCATATTTGTATATATAAAAACAGAGTAGGGAAGTGGGAATACTCTGACTTAAAAAGTTGTTAGTATTTTATTATACAATACAAAAAACAACAGGGCAAAATGCTAATATTTTCCCCTGTTGTTATATATTAT
>WFTD01000127.1 GCA_015485755.1 Patescibacteria group bacterium
AGCCAATACCCTGCGGATCAAGTTCTGGGCGTAAAAATATCATAAAGCGAGCTGCCCGATAAGGCGCGGCCTGTATCAAAAACCAAAAAGCTACCGCCCCAATAGCGCTTAAAACAAATAAAAATATCAGCCTGCCTCCAGCCAAAAAATACATTGTCAAACTAATAGCTGTGATCAGCACTGTGGTGCCCATATCAGGTTGAGACAAAATAATAAAAGCCGCCAAAACCAAAACTATTAAAAATGGCAAAAACACTTTTTGTAAATCACCAATCTCCTTTTCCCGGCTGGAAAATAAAGCTGCTAAATAGATAATCAAGGCTAACTTCAAAAACTCAGACGGCTGAAAAGAAAAGCCAGGCAAATTTATCCAACGCCTCCCCCCTAAATACTCAGTCCCTATCCCTGGGACAAATACCAACAACACCAAAATAAAAGCCAAAATCAAAAGCGGCACTGATAATTTTTGCCATGAACGATAAGGAATGCGTGATAATATATAAAAAGCAATCAAACCAAATACTACTCCCTTAAAAATCTGCTGTTTTAACAAATAATAAGCATCGCCAAACTGGTCAAATGAAACCACTGAAGAAGCTGATGATAAAAACAAAATACCCAAAAATAAAATAACACCCAACCAAGCAATAAAAACAAAATCAGGCTCGTGGCTGTCTTTGTCAGCAAAAATTTT
The DNA here is from genome assembly GCA_015485755.1 of Patescibacteria group bacterium. Taxonomy (GTDB): domain Bacteria; phylum Patescibacteriota; class Patescibacteriia; order S139-126; family S139-126; genus S139-126. Next base: position 695 of record WFTD01000127.1, read on the forward strand.
TTGCCAAGCCCTAATAAACCGACGTTTACGCACTGCCCGATTGTTCCCAGTTGATACCATAGCGCCGCAAATAAATTATAATTTATTAAACTTTCTTGCCGCCCTAACAAACTTATCTGCCCGATCAAATTCATTGGCAAAAGTAGAGAAACTGGCAAAACCAGGAGACAGCAGCACTACATCTCCCGGTTTGGCTACTTTTTTAACCGCTCGCAACATGGATATTATATCTTCAAAACCATCCTGCAGCCTCCTTGAAGGAAAACGCTGACGTTGTAATTCTTTTTTTAACCTTTCACTGCCATCACCAGCAAATAAAAAGCAAAACTTAGCCTTAGCCTTTATCATTCGGGCCAAATCAGCCACCGGCAATTTTTTATCACTTCCTCCTGCAAGTAAAATAACTTTTCTTTTAAATACCCGCAAAGCGGCTACAGCAGCAACTGGTGCAGTGGCACAACTATCATTATAAAATTTCACTCCAGAAAATTCGCCAACAAACTCCAACCGACAAGGCAAGCCAGAAAAACTCTCAACTGCCTGCCTAACCTTTCCTCTGGGCAAAGAATAGATTTTGGCCACTTGCAAAGCAGCGGCGACATTGCTCAAGTTATGTTTGCCTGGCAATTTTATTTGCCAAGTTGACGGGACTTGCTTGTCCTGAAAAAACAAAACCTGGGACCGAACGCGCCTGGACAAAGCCACTAAATTTTTGTCCTTCTTATTTATCACCAACCAATCATCATCCCCCTGATAAGCGGTAATAATCTCTTTTGCCTTGCGATAAGCAGAGAAACTTTTATATCTATTCAAATGATCAGGCAAAATATTGGTAATCACTGCCACTTGGGGGCTGCGTTTAACCGTCGGAAGTCCTTCCAAATGCCAGGAGGAGAGCTCTAAAATAATTGGCACGCTTTTACCTTGTTTTTGCCATGCTAAAATTTTATCAACCACATCAAACATAGCTGTCTCTCTTATATTGCCAGCCACAATTGTTTGGGGATAAAACTGGCGAAAAATATGACCCAACAAAGCAGTGGTGGTGGACTTGCCCTTAGATCCTGTCACTGCAATGATTGGCATTTTTACTAAAGCAAAAAACAAAGCGGCTTCATTTAAAATTGGCACCCCTTGACGACGAGCCCGCTCAAGATAAACAACATCACTTGGCATGCCAGGATTTTGAATAATTAAATCAGCTTTTGTAAAATCACCAATCCGATGGCGGCCTAAAACATAATTCACCGGCTTCAACTTATAACGCCGCCGCCAGCTCTCTAGCCTGTCAAGGGAAGGTTGCAGCTGCGAAGGGGGTTTTAAATCAGTAACTGTCAACCTTGCTCCTTGCCGCAGAAGCCATTTGGCCACGGCCAAACCACCGCCATGCACTCCCAACCCAGCAACTAAAACTCGCTGATTTTTCCAATTGGTTAAATCCATTATTTTTGTTTGGTTTTAGCAGTTCTTTTCTTGGTTTTTCCAGTAGAGGCCGGTTTTTTGCCGGATTTAAGATAAATGCGCTCATACCAATACAGGCCAAAATAAACACCCCAAACAATTGACGCCAACCAAACAATTACAGTCATAA
>WFTD01000128.1 GCA_015485755.1 Patescibacteria group bacterium
GTTGCCCTATCCATACGATGCTTTAGAGCCCTATATTGATGCCAAGACAATGGAATTGCATTACAGTAAGCATCACCAAGGATATGTGGACAAGCTCAATAAAGCAATTATGTCCTATAGCCATTTGGCTGAGAAGAAGATTGAGGATTTGTTGCGTGAGTTGCCCCAGCTTGACATTCCCGAACAGGTCAAAACTGCCATTCGTAATCATGGCGGCGGCCACGCTAACCATTCCCTTTTTTGGCAAATTATGGGTCCGGAAAAAGAAATAGATGACAAATTGATGGCTGAAATTGAAGAGACATTTGGCGGTATTCGTGAGTTTAAAGAAAAGTTTACAGAGACAGCCTTGTCTCATTTTGGCAGTGGTTGGGCTTGGTTGGTGCGCGACGAGCAGGGAAAATTGCAAGTTTATTCTACTTTAAATCAGGACTCTCCCCTGCTTAAAGGCCATACTCCAATAATCGGTTTGGATGTATGGGAGCACGCTTATTATCTTAAATACCAAAATCGGCGGGCTGAATATATAGAAAATTGGTGGCAGGTATTGAAATTGTTATAAAAAATTGATATTATAAAGTGAAAATTGGATCTAGTAGTTTTTGTACCTTGCAATAAAAAAGTGGAGGATATTAAAATGGATAGAAATTTTTCTTATACTGTATTATTTGCGGTATTTATAGTGATGGCCTTGATAGCAATTGGCATAATGGAAGGTGAAGTTAATTATCTTAGAGAACAGATTAATGCCTACAATAAGACATTTGAAACTCTAGTAGAAAAACATGACATTGTAACAGAGATGATTCAGTTAAGGGTTTATGATCAGCGCAAAGCAGAAGAGCTCAAAAAGGAAAGGGAGGCTATCAGGATCGTTTTTCAGTTGATAGAAGAATCGCCTTATTTTCCTGATTTACCCAGGGAAATTCAGGATAAAGTTAACCGATTGGCATTGCCGGCGCAAAAAAACTAAAAAGTCCCTTTTGGGGCTTTTTTATAATATTGGCAGAATACCATGCGCTTTCTATGGGTAGACTTATAATTTTGGCAAAAGGTTGTAAATTTATCTTTTTTGAATTAAACTGAAGTTAGTTAGGTTAAAATTTTTTTATGTTTAAGCCCAAAAAAATTGATTTATCAGCCAAAGGGTTCCATAAGGTTTTTGGCGAATTAGAAGCCAATATAATGGAAATTATTTGGGATGAAGGAGAGGCAAGCATCAAAGAAGTAAGAGATAAATTGCAAAAGAGATATAAAAACCTCTCTTTTAATGCGGTTATGACAGTTATGAATAGATTGGTTGATAAGGGAGTGCTGAAAAAGCAATCCCAAAAAAAAGTTAGTATTTATTCGGCTAAAATAGATAAGAAGCAATTAAGTAAAATTATGGCACGTGATATGATTGGCGCCATTTTTAGGGACCCGCAGATTTTTAGCGCGCTCAATTTTGCTGATTTAGCTTCTGATTTGGACAAAAAATCACTGGAAAAATTACAGCAGTTTTTGTTGTCTAACAAAAAAACAAATAAACATGGCAAAAAAAAGTAAAACCATAGTAGCAATTTTCACAACTACAGCCGCAGCATTAGGCTTGGTTGTTTTGGTCATTGTAAATAGCTGGTACCAAGTAAGGCAGGCAGCAGCATTTTTTTATCAAGCTTGCCTTGAGGCATTTAAGGTGTTTTATTCATCAGGATGGGTAGGGTATATTGGTTTGGCAGTGGGACTAGTTTTGTTTGCAGGTCTTTGCCAGGGCATTTGGTTTGTATTGAGGCAGATTTATTTTTATAATAAATTTTATCGCAACCGTTATTTTATTGGCAGACAGACTGTTATTGGCGGCACTTCAGTATTTGTGATTGATGATAACCGGCAATTTGCTTTTTCAGCTGGATTTATAAAGCCGCAAATATATTTATCTGCCGGTTTGATTGACATATTGGATAAGGAAGAGTTGCAAGCAGTAATTTCTCACGAGCAGTACCACTGCGATAATTTTCACTCCATCTGGTCTTTGTTTAGCGGTTTTGTAAAAAAAGTTTTATTTTTTGTGCCAATTGTGGTCAAATGGGTAGATTTTATTTCAATTAGAAGAGAAGTAAAAGCTGATGAGTATACTATTGACCAAGTCGGTGCAGAAAATTTGTCATCATCATTGTTAAAAGTGTTAAAAGCTCAACATAAAGTTGATTATGGTTTTGAGGCGCAGGCTTTTTCTTCTCTTGCTTCACGGATTGAATTTATTTTATATCGCCGGCATCATTCCTTTCGCATACCGCTCAAATTTGTATTTGTTTCAGCTGTGGTAATTTTGTTGACCATTGTTGGTATTGGCCAGGCTTGGACTAGGTCGGCTTTTCAGCCAGTTTCAACCACTCCCCAAAATTCATCTGCTTGCCATGACCAAACCAGCGGGGGGTATTTTGATTATTTGGATACGGCCATGCCTCACAATATGAGTTATTTATTAGATTAGTTTTTTATTTTGTCTTTAATTTGTCTCTTGTGGATAAGTTTATTTTTTTCTCTTTACACACTACATTATGTAGTGTATAATATTAATATACAATATAGGTGGTAATTAATTATATTTATATGGATATAAAAAAGACAATTAACAATTTAATGATAGTTGTTATTTTGATTTTTTCTGTCCATCAGTATTTTGTTGCGCAGATTATTAACGCCGCTGGCGGATCTTCTGCTATTGGCGGCAGTTTGCAAATTAGCGATGGAGCTTCAGAGAGCGAAATTATTGCGGCAATTTTACCCAAAGAAGAGGATATTGAGAGGCCATATGAGTGGCAGGGCAAGCAAGTAACCTTAACTGCTCAGGTGCCTGATAATGGATATGATATGCTAGTTGCTATGAATAAGATTCAGCTGAGCGATGCTGACAAGAGCAGGTTTATCAAACTAGCCAAACAGGTTTACCATCCTTGTTGCGATGCTTCAATTGCCAATTGCGGGTGTAAACATGCGGTAGCAGCTCAAGGATTGACCAAATACCTTATTACTTTGGGGTATTCAGATGAAGATATTAAAAAGGAGATATTTTTGTGGAACAGATTTTGGTGGCCTAAGCATTATGCTTCCGCTGCGGTTTATCTTAACAAAGAAGGAGTCAATCCCGCTAGTATTTCAGTAGATGAGTGGTTGGGGCCGAAACTGTCAACATTTAGGTCAGGCAGAAAAATGAGAGCGTCGCTTGGCATTAGATAATAAATTTATATAAATTATTAATTAATAACTAACTAATTAATTACAATTAACCCAAAATATATGTCAGACAACAAACATACCAGCGGAGGAAATGATAAAGAGTTGCTTGAGCAATTGCAAAAAATGCTTGCAAACAGCCAAGCAACTGCTGGCTCTCCCACCAAATCATCTTCTAAGGATTATATGATTTTGGCAGTGCTAGTTATTTTGGTTGTAATTTCCGGTGTACAGACTGCCAAGCTAAGCACTTTTCAAGTAAAGGGCGCTAAGGCTTCGCAAAACTCTTCCAGCGGATCACCTACCCAGCAATTGCCGTCCAATCTGCAAAATTTGCCCAGCCAGGTAGGCGGCTGTTAATTCTATTGGCAGATAAACAATAATAATTATTATCAAGACATTTAATATCAAAAAATATTATGGTCAGCAAAGTTATTAAGTTTGCGGCGGTGTTGCTGTTTGTGGCAGGAGCGGCCCAAGCTAGCTCTGATATAAACAATTTGCCCGTTAATTTGGCAGTAGCAAATATTTCTAATATTTTGTATTTTGTCGCATTTATTGGTGGCGCGTTGATGATTTTGTCCCCCTGCTCAGCCGCTACCCTGCCAGCTTATTTTGCTTCATCATTTGGCTCTGCAGACAAGCCCAGTAAATTTCTTATAACCAAAAGAACTATTACCTTTTTTAGCGGTTTTGCTTTGGTGTATGCTTTTATTGGTGCAGGTGCTTCTTTTATTGGTAGAATATTAAACATTTACCAAGAGTATTTGTCAGTTGGAGCAGGAGTGCTGCTGATAGCTTTTGCTTTATTAATGCTATCAGGCAGGGGGTTTGGCAGAGGGATTGGCCATGGTGTTTCTGGCAAGCCGACCGCGCCGTCTTACAAAAGAATATTTGTTTATGGGCTTCTTTTTGCCGTTGGTTTTAGTGGTTGCGCTGGACCGATTTTAGCTGGAATTTTGACAGTAGCAGTGAATTTGCCGGCTGCCCAGGCTATTTTGCTGATGTTGTTTTATTCTTTGGGGATGGGCGTTCCTTTGGTGCTTTTGTCTTTGTTTTTTGATAAGGTAAAGATATTTAACACCAAGTTTTTTCAGTGGCATCGTCAGGTAAAAATTGCTGGAAAAGATTTTTATTTGACCCTTCCTAATATCATTAGCGGCATTTTGCTTGCTTTGATTGGCATTGTTTTTATAGTGTACAGAAGTACTTTTGTTTTAAGCGGCAAGTTTCCGCGTGCTTTGACTGATGCTGGTTATGCTTTGCAGGATAAGCTTTTGCAAATGAATATTCCTCCCTATGTTGATATGATTCTATTTGTTGTGGTTGGCTTTGTTGTACTGAAATTAGCAGAGAAGTATGCGGATAATATTTTTTCTGCTGCAACTGCTGCGTTGAAGAAGCTGGACAGGCTTAAGGCGGTTTTGATTATTTGGGTTGTGGTAAATTTTCTTTTTAATCAAGTTTTGTTTTTTAACCTGCAAGCTGACTTTGAGAGGCAAGCGGCAGCGGCGGCAGAGGCTGCCCGGCCAGCTGAATTTGAGTTGATTGTACTTACAGCTAATGATTGTGATAGTTGTTACAATTTAAATCCCGTGGTTGATTCATTTAAATCAAGAAAGGTAAAGATAAAATCAGAGCAAGTAGTTGATTTTGGCGATGATAAGGCCAAAGAGATTATTGCTAAATACAATGTCAAAAAAGTTCCCACCTTTATTGCTATAGGAGAGGTGGACAAAGACAAAGAGTTGAGGGCTCTGTTGGGTAGGGCTGGTACTGTTGACAATAATACTTTTGTTTTTACTGATACGCCAGCGCCGTATATTGAAGCTGATTCAGGTAAGGTAAGGGGATTGTTTAATTTAATTTATTTGACTGACAAGTCCTGTGAGCAGTGCTATGATGTTTCCGCGCACAAGTCAATTTTGGCCAGGCTTGGTCTCAATCCAGTTGAAGTTATAGACTATGATATATCATCAGCAGACGGGCGAAAGTTGGTTAATCAATACAACATCAATAAAGTACCGACTATTATTTTAGACGGCGATATGGAAGCTTATAATGGATTTGCTCCGCGCTGGCAACAGGTGGGCACAGTTGAAAATGATGGCAAGTATGTTTTTAGGCAGGTGCAGATTATGGGCACTTACAAGGATTTGCAGACAAGAAAAATAGTTGAAGCGAAAAACAGCAATCAGGCAAATGGAGGTCAGCAGCAGAACCAGAATGTTATTGTGGTGAACGCTGAAGAATTTTCTTTTTCCCAGTCAAATATTAAACTAAAAAAAGGACAAAAAGTGACGATTAGGTTGGTCAATCAAGGCGGAGCCCCTCATGATTTTGTAGTTGATGAGCTGGGCATAAAATCAAATCGCTTAAGAAGCGGTGAGGTTGAGGATATTACTTTCACGCCTGACAAAGTTGGTAAATTTGCCTTTTATTGTTCTGTTCCTGGGCATCGACAAGCCGGTATGGAGGGAGTTATAGAAGTGGTGGAATAATAATTATTTATTCTACAAACAAACACCCCCACTAAATGGGGGTGTTTGTTGTCTATAGGGTGGTTTTTTGTTAAGTTAAATTTAGTGGGCTGAATGATATAATTTATTAT
>WFTD01000129.1 GCA_015485755.1 Patescibacteria group bacterium
ATATGTGACTCATCAATAAACATTAAGAAATCCTGGGGAAAATAATCAATCAAAGTGTAAGGCGGATCGCCTGCCTGGCGGCCGTCAAAATAGCGGGAGTAGTTTTCAATACCATTGCAGTAGCCAGTGGCTTTGATCATTTCCAGGTCATAATTTACCCTTTGCTTTAGCCTTTGTGCTTCCAGCAATTTATCTTGTTTTTTAAGCTCTTTTAGGCGTTCTTTCAACTCTGCTTTTATTTGTTTGATAATTGAGTCAATCTTGTGGGTAGGGGCAAGATAGTGAGTGGCAGGGTAAATTTCAATTTGTGAAAATGAATTTATTACCCGGCGGCTGAGCCAATCCACTTCTTCAATTTTTTCCAGCTTGTTACCCCAAAAAGTTAGCCGCCAAAATTTATTTAAAGCAAAAGAAGGATAGATTTCTATAATCTCTCCCTTGACACTGTAAGTATTGCGTTTATTTTCTAAATCATTGCGGCTGTAGCGCATTTCATTTAACCTTGTTAATAGTTCTTTGCGGGAGTACTGATTGCCGGTTTTTAGAGTTAGTTTGGTTTCTTGGTAATCGCTGGGATTTCCCAGACCGTAAATGCAGGAGACTGAAGCAACAATTATCACATCGCGCCGCATCATCAAGGCGGTAGTAGCGGCGTGGCGCAGGCGGTCAATTTCCTCATTGAGCTGGGTCTCTTTGGCAATATAGGTATCAGTGGTAGGCAGGTAAGCCTCAGGTTGGTAATAGTCATAATAAGAGACAAAGTAGTGGACAGCGTTGTGCGGAAAAAAATCTTGAAATTCAGAAGCAAGTTGGGCAGCCAGAGTTTTATTGTGGGAAATAATCAAAGTAGGCCGCTGCAATTTGGCAATGACATTGGCCATAGTAAAAGTTTTGCCAGAGCCGGTCACACCTAGCAAAGTTTGATAGCGTAAGTTTTGTTTGGCTCCTTTGACCAGCTTGGCAATAGCCTGCGGTTGGTCACCGGTTGGTTTGAATTTGGCTTGTAATTTGAATGGCATAGTATACCTATTTTAGTAGGATTTTGGTAAAATAAAAAGCCCTATTTAGGGCTTCTTTGTGAAGTGGTAAATTTTATTATTATTATTTTTGCTAGTATTAAGACAATCACGCAGACAAAGTATAGCCAGGTTGTGGGAGTGATAATGTACAGAATAAAAGTAAAAAGAATAAAATAAACAAATTCAGCCGTCTTGCTTTTTGCAGTCAAAAAGCGATAAGCCAGAAATAAATCAAGATAGACCAGTATTATGTAACCATTGTATTTGTTTAAGATTACTATATTAGCAAGGTGCATCTGTCCTCCTTTTGGTTTTGTTTTGTATCCTGCTATAATTAAAGTATGATTTCATATTTAGAAGGCACAGTCAAGTCTAAAGGCGATAAGAGCATTTTATTGTTGACTGCCCAAGGGGTTGGGTATGAGGTTTTTATGACCGCTGCCCAACTTGGCAATTTGCAGGAGGAGGGGCAAGTTGAGATTTTTACCACCTTAGTCATCAAGGAGAATGCCCACGAGCTTTATGGTTTTGTCTCAGCTGAAGAAAATGCAATGTTTAGGTTGCTCAATAGCATCTCTGGCGTCGGTCCCAAATCAGCGCTGGCAATACTTAATATTGCCTCGCCGCTTGAGATTGCCCAGGCAGTAACTAGTGGCGATTATTCTTTACTGCAAAAAGTGTCTGGCATTGGCAGAAAAACAGCTGAGCGGATTGTTTTGGAGTTAAAAAATAAAGTAATAGCGCCAGTTGAAAGTGAGGGCAAAAGTGAAACGGTTGCCAGCAAAGACGAAGAAGTTGTAGAGGCCTTGCTTAGGTTGGGATATAAGCGCAAGGATGTTGTTGATATTTTATCTCAAATAGACAACAACTTATCAGTTGAAGAGAAATTAAAAGAAGTATTAAAACGATTGGCAACAAAATGAGGATAACAATTATTGATAACAGAAAAGAGCTTAATGCCTTTGTTATTTTTTCTAACGGAGGGCAGTTTTTACAAAGTTTTGAGTGGGGTGAATTTCAGCAGAGTTTAGGCAATAAAGTGTGGCGCTTGGCAGCAGAACAAGAAGGTGAGATAGTAGCGGCTGCTACTGTTATCTCTCGCCCTTTGCCTTTGTCACGGTCATATTTATATTGCCCCTATGGACCAATTTTTCACCCTGACCTTTCAGCTGAGCAAAAAGAGAAGGCGATCAAACTTTTTTTGTCAGAGGGAAGAGATATTACTATTTCTACTCGCGACCGACTGGAAGTATTTTTTCGCTTAGAGCCGCGTTTGTCAGCAGAAGAGCTTGGCAATTTTTTCTTTAATTTAGGGTTAAAACAGGCAACAGCGGTGCAGCCGCGCGATACGGTAATAGTTGACCTGCAGCCTTCTTTGGATGAAATTTTAAGGCAAATGCACCATAAGACTAGGTATAATATTCGGCTGGCAGAGCGCAAAGGGGTAACTGTCCGGCAAGGTAGCAGCGCTGAGGATTTGGAGATTTTTTGGCAGCTCTTACAGCTTACCACTCGGCGCAATAATTTTCACTCTCACCCCAAGTTTTATTATGAAAAGATGTGGAATTTTTTTACTCACAGTGAAATTGACAATCAATCCACTTTGACCATAGAGCTGTTTATTGCTGAATATCAAGGACAACCATTGGCAGCGGGACTGTTTTCTTTTTTTGGCGATCGGGTGATGTATTTGCATGGCGCATCCAGCGATCAGCATCGCAATCTGATGGCCCCATATTTGTTGCATTGGCACTTGATTAAGCTGGGCAAGCAGTATGGTTATCGTTTTTATGATTTAAACGGCATTGTTTCTGATAAAAGAAAGTTAAATAAAGGAGAAAAAGAAAGTCACTGGCAGGGCATCACCCGTTTTAAAAAAGGATTTGGCGGCAAGGAAGTAAATTATGTTGGCGCTTGGGACTGGGTGTATGACCAGACCTGGTACTTTTTGTATAATAATTGGAAAAAAGTCAGATCATTTTTTATTTATAGATAAAATATGATATCAACCATTGTTGTTTTTGCTGCTGGTCTGGGAACGCGGATGGGCGAGCTTACCAAAACCAGACCAAAGCCATTAATTTTGGTGCAGGGCAAGCCTTTTTTGTATTATTTGCTTAGCAATATTAAACAAGCAGGGTTTAGCAGGGTTATCCTAGTGACAGGTTATTTAGCTGGGCAGATAGATGAATTTGTCAGACAATACCAAAGCGAGTTTCCTTTAATTGAAACTGTGAATCAGTGGCAGGTATTTGGTCAGGACAAGCAAGGGTCTCTTTTGCCCCTGCTGACAGCCAAATCTTTGCTTGGTGATGATGATTTTGTGGTAGTGATGGGTGATAATTTATATGCTGCCGTCGACCTTGAGGCTTGCCGACAATTTACTGATAAGTATTGTTATTTGGGCGGGCTAGAAGTTGATAACCCTTCCCACTATGGCACGCTTGTTTGTGATGAGGATAATTATCTTAGGCGGATAGAGGAAAAAAGTGAAAATCCATCATCCAATTTGATCAATAGCGGTTTGTACAAATTCACCTCAGACATTTTTGCAGCCGCCAAAGAAGTGGGCAAATCAGTGCGGGGCGAGTATGAAATTACTGATGCTATTTCTAAGTTGGCAGAAAAAAAGTTAGTTAAAGTATATCGTTTGCGGGGAGAGTGGCTTGATTTTGGCAGGCCAGAGGATGTTGTGAAAGTAGAAAAGTTTTTGAAACTAAAGAATAATTTGTTTAGATAGCTAATAAGCCCCCATAGTTCAATGGATAGAACGCGGGCCTCCGGAGCCCGAGATGTAGGTTCGATTCCTACTGGGGGCACCAGAATATGACTTTTGAAAATTGATTGTTTATTTATTTTTCAAAGCAATGCAGTCTGAGGCTTGAATTTATATAGGGATTGGTTATTATTTATTGATGATGTTCTTTATATGGTTTAGTTGTTTGCAGGTGGCGGTGGTTTGTTTTAAATTAGCATGAATTTAGAGGTAAGTTTAAAGTAAAAGAGATAAAATTTTGCCTTAAGGAGTCAGTTTAAACAAAAGTTTGGTTAAAACAAAGGAGGATTAAATTGAAGGAAAACAAATTATCTGGCGTTGAGTGTGTTCTTCACATATTTTTGCTGGTAGCAATGATAGTAATAGGTGTGGTATTTGCTCCTCTAGGTATCGGGGGATTTAAGAGTAATAATTATTTACAAGGAGTAATAATAGGAGTAATGGAGGCGGTTATTTTTCTAGATTTGGTAATTATAAGCAGAGACTTGTGGTATAGTTGTCGCTGGAATAGTTAGAAAAACTTCCCATCAGGGAAGTTTTAATTTTGGCACAGACAAAACATGCAGCAAAATTTATCTTAAGTTAAGAATAAAAATTTTTTTGGACAATTTGTTGTTTAGCTGTTCAGTTCGTTTTTTGTCAAACAATGTTATTTACTTGTTTGTTTGTCATTAGCATTGTATTCTAAAGATAGAGATTTACATAAAAAATTTTTAAAATACATTTGAGAGTTTTTTCTATTGAGCAGCATAGCCTTTCTAGTTTTATTTATTAGGATCTTTTGTTTTAATTATGAAAAAAAGATTTAAATTTTGGTTAAAAAAATTTATTCCCAGCTTTATTTTTAGCCTATATCATTTAGGTTGGGCGGTGCTTGCTAATGT